>CAJOPE010000083.1 GCA_905236815.1 uncultured Prevotella sp.
AATGTACGGTTTAGAGGTCGTAAACCGTCGGTTTAGACCAGCTAAACCATTGAGTTAGCTTTTTTAACATTTGCGGTACATGCTGAGGCTATTGCAGCTAACTGTATTTTAAATTCATCGAACTCATGTTATTTAATACCAATAGTATCATCCGTGCGTTTTGATTCTTCCAACAGGTTATATGCTATTAGAACAAACATTAACTAATACTTAATTGGTTTAAATAATTCACTTTTTCAAAAGTAATTTTGGCAATATTATGTTAAAGCGATATATTTGTGCTATATTTTAAGTGATTTGTTTTATTAAGAAATACCATGATATTTGAATAAATTATCCTATTATTAAAAATAAGAACATTACTATGAAATTAGAAGAAGTTTTGGCTACTATGTCTCCTAGGGAGTTGGATCGTGAAATTGAAGCGGGTGGACGATTTGTAGTTTACACTTGGTGCTTTTCTGTTATTGTGATGACCTTCCGAAGATCATCCGATGTTTATTTTCTTCGTGTAGATGATTCCTCGCTTTCTCAGGGATGGAAATACATGCTGATTAGTTTCCTTTTTGGATGGTGGGGGCTTCCATGGGGCATTATCTATACCTTACAGTCGCTTTTCAGTGGTATTTCGCCAAAGAATGTAACTGCAGACGTGATGAATAAACTTGCAGAAATGATCTCTCAGGAAAATTCAGAGAATGCTGTCAGTGAGGTTTCTGACGGACAGTAATCTATTATTGATATATGATGCAAAATGAGTTTTTTCTTTTGGAAATTGCTACTATTCAAGGAATAAATTCTGTTTGATGTCAGTATCTTGGAAAAAACTTGTATATATCTTCGTGAGATTAAACTAAGTTTAACTACTGCTTAATTGGTTTAAAAAAGACTCATTTGCTTAGCGAAATTTGGTGATTTCGATTGAATGATATACCTTTGCATCAGTTTTTTTAGTGGTTAATTTAGTTTTAGTAAGTATTATCAAGTTAGGCCCATGTGAATGGCCCTAGCCGGGAGAAGAGGCAAGGCAAAAACCCTGCCTCTTTTTTTATGCTGTTAATAAGTTGTGAACGAACTTAAAAGTTATTAATTTATAATGTTCGAGATATAAAAAAGTATAGTCTTATGGCTTTCTTTTAGTATATTTACCTCAAATTTTTAAGAACTCTAATTTCTATAACTAATGAAAACATCAACAATTAGAACGTTAGCTGTAATGGCGCTCTTTGTCACTTCGATTGGCAACTTATTTGCTGGTAAGACGGTGATAGTTAATGGTATCCATTACGATGAGAACAATG
Organism: uncultured Prevotella sp.; assembly: GCA_905236815.1. Lineage (GTDB taxonomy): Bacteria > Bacteroidota > Bacteroidia > Bacteroidales > Bacteroidaceae > Prevotella. The sequence continues at coordinate 1,302 of CAJOPE010000083.1, forward strand.
CCAAGGTTGTTGGCGCTGAACAGGTGGAAGGTACACTTTCGATTCCCGAAAGGGTGGTGATTAACGGGGAAGAAATGACGGTGACTGAAATTGCAGATGAAGCCTTTATGAAGCGGAAGGATATTCGGCAGGTTGAATTTCCGAAAACCTTGAAATCGATAGGGGAATATGCTTTTGCCCGGTGTTATAATCTGGAGAGCGTAACACTTCCCGACTCCTTGGAAAGTCTTGGGGTGATGGTCTTTCAATCTTGTTCCAGACTAGAATCTCTCTCGTTTGGCGACAAATTAAGGACAATTCCCGCAAGTTGCTGTGAAAATTGTGTAAACCTGAAGGACATTCATTTTCCTAAAAGTCTTGTGAGGATTGAACGCATGGCCTTCCTTTTCTGTGAATCGCTTACCGAGTTAACCCTCCCTGATAAACTGGAGGAGGTGAAAGGCAGTGCTTTTGCAGAATGTGCTCGCTTGGAGAAGGTGGTATTTCCTACTAATCTGAAGGTGATTTATCAGGGAGCCTTCGGTGGATGCGTAAATCTTACCTCGATTGTATTTAATAATGTGATACCTCCTTATATGGCTTCAGATTTCGAGGAAGGGTATTATCCGACAAAAACAGATTATAGTCTTTTTGATGACTTTTGGCAAGAAGATCCGAAGGTTACCTATGACCTCAACCATACCTGTACGGTATATGTACCTGAAGGAAGTGAGCTGAATTATGAGAATTCGACCGGTTGGAACAAGATAGATAATGTGGCATCGGCCATTAAGACGGTGCAGCAGAATAAGGATGCAAGTACTGTAGTGGCTATCTACGACTTGCAGGGAAAAAAGACCGACCGACTGCAGAAAGGTGTGAATGTGGTGCATTATACTAATGGTAAAACAAAGAAAATTAGCTTATGAAATCTATACTCAAATATGCGATAGTGGCAATGCTCCTCGTTGTTAGTACTCCGATATTTGCTCAATTAGGAGATAAATGGGTGAAAATAGATAATCTTTATTATCTGGTTGAAAAGGATGGAAATGTAAGTGTATCAGGATTTGGTGGAAACTATGATAGTGGTGTGCCTGATATAAGAGGGGCTGTATCTATCCCGGAAAAAGTTAGCATTAACGGAAAACAGTATAAGGTAACCTGGGTATCTACGTTTCTTAATTGCGAGAACATTACTTCAGTTTCCTTGCCGTCAAGTATCATAGGAATAGCCGACAATGCTTTTCAGGGATGCAAACGGTTGAGTAGCATTAATTTTCCTGAGAAACTCGAGGTGATTGGTCCTAATTGTTTTAAATACTGTAGCTCCTTGCAGAAATGCGATCTCCCAGAGAGCTTGTTGGAAATCTATGCATTCGCTTTTGTGGGATGCACCAGTCTGAAAAGTATAACATTGCCTTCGAAGATAGAATTGATTGATGTGGGTGCTTTTGCCATGTCGGATAATATCCGTACGATTACCCTGAGAGGTAGTGACCCAACTCCAATCTATGACAATGCCTTCTCTGCTTCGGTTTACAAGAATGCACGACTCATAGTGCCGGAAAATTCCATTGACAGCTATCGCAACGCCAAGGGATGGGATTTGTTCTTCAAGGACAACCCAACAGGAGTTGAGGAGGTTTCTACCAATATTTCAATGCCGATAGTTGAAATATATGATGCTTCAGGAAAAAAACTGAAGACTATGAGAAAAGGATTGAACATAGTACAGACAAGCGGAGGAAAAGTTTACAAAATAGCAAGATAAAGCAAGCCTCGACTCTATTGAGAGTCGAGGCTTTTTCAGTTCTTAGAAAGGCTAGCTATAATTATTATGATGTTTATCTCGTAATTGAGTGCAAATATAGTACTTGCACCAATAAAACCAATTATCATCTCACAAAAAACGCTTATCATCTCAAAAAAAGATAGTCAAAAATAGCTGAAAGTATTTCTAGTGTTTTTTTTAGACAATTTCTTTGGGAATTTTGTTTTTTTATTCTATCTTTGCAAGTATCAAATTGAGTAAATTGATTTTCTCGCAGAATAACTTATGACGATGAACTCGACTTTTAACATTAAGCCAAAACATTTATTGCTTATACTCTCTGTTTTTTTGTGTATAGGCTGTAAACAGCATTCCGTGTCAGTATTCTCGGGTGAAGAGCGTCATAAGGCAGACTCTATTCTCGATGCTATTGATGATACCACCAAGTTGAAACAACTGGCGGATAAATATGAGAAAGAGAAAAACATTCTCTATCAGGAGGTGGCATTGCGAAAATTGGGAAAAGTTTGTAGAGACTTGAATTTCTTTACTCAGGCAATCAACTATCACACCAAGGGACTGAATATTGCCACAGAGGCTTGTGATACCCCTGAGATTATCCACGCTTTCAACAGTATAGGTACGAACTATCGACGCATGGGTATCTATGATGAGGCTTCGCACTATCACTTGCAGGCACTTACTTATACGATGAAGTATAGCGACAAGACTTCGTATGCTGCAAGGAAAAGTCGTGTGGTTTCGCTCAATGGTGTGGGTAATGTGTTCCTCTCTTTAGGCAATATAGAATCGGCTGATAGTGTTTTCCGACTTGCCCTGCGTGGTGAAGAGGAAATAGGCAGCGAACTGGGTATGGCGATCAACTTTGCCAATATTGGTTCGATTATGGAGAAAGAGGGCAGGATAGACTCTGCGTGGGTTTATTATCGCAAATCGCTTGCCGAAAACGAGAAAATCCATTCCAAGGTGGGCGTTTCGCTCTGCCATACTTATTTCGGTGCCCTCTATGAGAAGCAGAATCAGCCGGAGAAGGCTATTGCTGAATATCAGGAGTCTTACCGGATTATGGAGAATGACCCTGATAAGTGGCACTGGCTGGAACCATGTGTCTCGCTGGCCCGTATCTATATTAAGATGAATAATCTGCCGATGGCACATTCTTATCTCGAGAAGGCAAAGAATGTGACCGAACAGATTAATTCGGATGAGCATCGTGTAACGGTTCATAATCTCTACTATCAATATTACGAGAAACAGGGAAATTATCCGAAGGCACTGGAGAACTATGTGGCAAGTCGTGAACTCAACGACAGTATGACGAGTGAGGCGAATATGAACCGTATTCAGAATATGCGTGTGAATATGGAACGCACCCGCTATCTGGCTGAGGTGAAACTGGTGAGCGACCGCTATGAGGCGGAGAGAAATGCCAAGTTTGCTGTGATTATTGGTTCTTTGGTAGCCGGTTTGTTGCTTCTTGCTGTTATCGGTTTGATGCTGTATCTGCTCAGAGTACGTAAGCAGAAAGAGGAGATGTCGCGTCAGATGAATGAAACCCGAGAGCGTTTCTTCACCAATATCACCCATGAATTTCGTACGCCTCTTACAGTGATTCTTGGTGAGAGTGAGACACTGCTTACTGAAGGCTCCAACGATCCCGCAGAACGAAGAAAGGCGGGTGAGATGATTGCCCGTCAGGGTAATAACCTGCTTGATCTTGTAAATCAATTGCTCGATATTGGTAAGATAAAATCGGCTGTAGGTGAACCTGAGTGGCATACTGGTAATGTGGTGCCATATATCCACATGATTGTGGAGAGTCTGGAGAGTCTGGCCAAGGACAAGAATATCGATTTGCAGTTCATTTCCAAATCGGTGGATGTCACAATGGATATGGTACCTGATTATATCCTGAAGGTGGTTCGTAATCTTGTGAATAACTCCATCAAGTTTACACCAGTGGATGGATTTGTCAAAGTGATTTGCGAACAGGTGAACGATAAATTAGAAATTAAGGTGAGTGATAATGGTATGGGTATGTCGGCTGATGTGGTGAAACATGTATTCCAACCATTCTATCAGGCATCTGGTGAAGCACAATATGTAGGTACGGGTGTTGGACTCTCCTTGGTGAAGCAGATTGTTGAAGTGATGGGAGGTTCCGTTGATGTGATGAGCGAACCTGGAGTTGGCTCCACCTTCACCATCTCACTTCCTATGCATCATGGCAAGGGCAACTGGACTCCTTTCCAGTGGGTAGATCTGCCGAAGGAAGGAGATAAGGCTGTGGTGATAAAAGAAAATACCCTGCTGCCTGAACAAGGAACAAACGCACAGAGTGACGACCTAGTTTTGGTGGTAGAGGATAATCCTGATGTGGCTCAGTATATCGGCTCCCGATTGATTAGCAGTTTCAAGGTGGCTTATGCCGAAAATGGACAGGTGGGTCTTGAAAAGGCTCGACAGTTGAATCCACAGATAATCCTCTCGGATATCATGATGCCAGTGATGAATGGTCTGGAGATGGTTCGACAGCTTAGAAACAATCAGCAAACCAATACTATCCCTGTGATAATGATTACTGCAAAGACCACACAGGAAGATCTGGAGGAAGGCTTGCGTGCAGGTGCGAATGCTTATCTCACCAAACCATTCAGAAGCAGTGAGTTGTTGCTCCGTATCAACCATATTCTAGCAGAGCGTACGATGCTCCGCGATAAGTTCGCCCTTGTTGAGAAAGAAGTGAATGAAGTAGGCGACGAGGGAAAGGTGCTCTCTGAGGAAGACAAGGATTTTGTTACCGCATTCACCAATGTGGTTTACGACCAGATGAAACTCTGTGATATTAACATCAAGCAGACTGCAGAAAGAATGTTTACCAGCGAGCGACAGCTTCGCCGTAGGATTACTGATATCACAGGTATGAATCCTAGCTCATATATCTTCAAGATCAAGATAGACTACGCTTGTCATCTACTGAAGAACGATAGTAAGTGTTCTATCAAGGATGTTTCCCTGCAGTGTGGCTTCTCCGATCTGTCGCAGTTCAGCAGAGGTTTCAAAAAGTATATGGGATGCACCCCAATGCAGTATCGCAAGATAAATGGGGTGGCACAAAACGATGACGAAGAATAGAAATGAGGAATATAAGTAGTTATAGATATTAAGAAGTGTGGCTTCTTAAAAGAATATTAATCTAAACCATCAATGAAAATTATGAAAAGAATGGGGCGGAAGGTGTTTCTGCTCTCAGCAGTTAGCTTTTTGGGGATGTCAGCACATGCTGCCGACAATTTTGTAACTTTCCAACGTAATGAGGGTGTTTGTCTTATCGACCAGAATACACCTCTCACAATTGGCTACGACTCACTCGACTACAAAGGAGTGAAAATCGCCCTCAATAGTTTAAGAGGTGACTTCAAGGCTGTTACCAGCCAGACACCTTCCACAAAGGTATCGCTGAAGAATACCGATACCAGTTCACGATTGGTTATCGGTACAATCGGACACAGCACCACTATAGACCAATTGGTGAAGAATGGTGCTATCAACAGGAATGACCTGAAGGGAAAGCGTGAGAAATTCATCATCACTACAGTAGGCGACCAAATTGTAATTGCCGGTAGTGACAAGCGAGGAACTATTTATGGCATCTACGAACTCTCCCGACAGATGGGTGTATCGCCTTGGTATTATTGGGCAGATGCTCCTATCAACAAACATTTTTCTATATATATAAAAGGTGGAAACTATACCGATGGTGAGCCTGCAGTACGCTATCGAGGTATCTTCCTCAATGATGAGGCACCCTGTCTCACTTCTTGGGTGAAGAATACTTTCGGTACAGATTATGGCGATCATCGTTTCTATGCAAAATGCTATGAACTTATCCTCAGATTGAAGGGTAACTTCATGTGGCCTGCCATGTGGGGATGGGCTTTCTATGCTGATGATCCAGAAAACAGCAAGACTGCTGACGAGATGGGTGTGATCATGGGAACCTCTCACCACGAGCCAATGGCTAGAAACCATCAGGAATATGCACGAAAGCGCAAGGAATGGGGCGCATGGAACTATAATACTAATCAGAAGAATCTCGATAAGTTCTTCCGCGAGGGTATCGAGCGAATGAAAAACACTGAGGATGTTGTCACTATCGGTATGCGTGGAGATGGCGATGCCGAGATGAGTGCTGAGACAGATACCAAACTGATGGAGCGAATCATCGCCAATCAGCGTAAGATCATTACCGAGGTTACTCATAAGAAAGCTTCGGAAACCCCTCAAGTATGGGCACTCTATAAAGAGGTGCTCGACTATTATGATAAGGGTATGAAGGTGCCAGAGGATGCTACACTGCTGCTTTGTGATGACAACTGGGGCAATGTGCGCCGTGTTCCAAATGCACAGGAAAGAAAACATAAAGGTGGATGGGGCCTCTATTACCATGTAGATTATGTGGGAGCTCCTCGCAATAGTAAGTGGCTGAATGTAACCCCTATACAGAATATGTGGGAACAGCTCACCCTGGCTTATCAGAATGGTATCGACCGTATGTGGATTCTGAACGTGGGCGACCTCAAGCCTATGGAATACCCTATCCAACTCTTTATGGATATGGCCTGGAATCCAACAAAATACGATCAGACACTGGCTTCTACTCATACTGTGGAGTTCTGTAATTCCATCTTCGGAGAAAAACAGGGGGCTGAGGCTGCCAGATTGCTCAATCTCGTCTCAAAATACAATGGTAGATGTACGGCCGAAATGATGGATCGTAATACCTATAACCTCGAATCAGGTGAATGGAAACAGGTAGTAGATCAATATCTACAGTTGGAAACAGAGGCACTTCGACAGTATATCACACTTCCTGTTGAGGCTCGTGATGCTTATCAGCAGTTGATCCTCTTCCCAATTCAAGCAATGGGAAATCTCCACGAAATGTATTATGCGCAGGCAATGAACTTGAGGCTGGCTGCTCAACATAATGCAGAGGCAAATGAGTGGGCTGACAAAGTGGAGGAGTGCTTCGAGCGTGATTCTCTGCTTTGTGCAGATTACAACCACAAGATTGCGGGTGGAAAATGGAACGGAATGATGACGCAGAAGCACATCGGATACCGTAACTGGAATGATGATTTCCCTCATGACATGATGCCAAAGATTCAGCGTGTAGAGGCTTCGGATGCTAAGTCAAGCTATTCTTTCCAGGCAAAGGATGGCTATGTGAGCATTGAGGCGGAACACTTCTATAACAAGGATAATGCCGACAAGGCGGAATGGACAGTTATTCCATATATGGGTCGCACCTTAAGTGGCGTAACACTGATGCCTTATACCGCAGATGTGAAGAATGCGTCGCTCACTTATCGATTTAAGGATGAAGGCAAAACCCCATCAACGGTGAAGGTTCATATCATTCTGAAATCTACACTCGACTATCTCAACAAGGGTGGATTGTCTTTCAATCTCAGTATGGATGGTTCTGATTTCGTACAGAAGGTTTTCAACGATAAATTGAATGAGAAGCCTGAGAATATCTATAGTATTTATTATCCAACGGTAGCCCGTCGTGTAATTGATGCAGAGGTGGAACTTCCATTCGCTGCTACTGAGGATGGTTATCATCTCCTCACTTTTGTTCCTAACGATCCTGCAATCGTTATCGAAAAGGTGGTGATCGATCTTGGTGGTTATCAGAAATCCTATCTTTTTGGTAAGGAGTCTTCGAGTATTGACCGTTAATTGACCAAAATAGGATGTTTCAATAAATTTTCCTCCCCCCTTATTGGAGGGAGAAGATTATTGAAACATCCTCTTTTTTCTGTTGAATTAAGATTCTACGAACTCTCTTATTCTGCTTTCACTTCAGTAACGAGCGAGAAGTTTTTACAATCCTCGCTGGTTAGTATCTGATACATTTCCCCTTTTACTAATTTCGGATGGGAGAATACCAAGGTTTTAGTAGGGTCTTTTTCGAACTTAGGTGTCTCGATATCCTCGATAATTGGAGTGCCTTTTGTATCAACAATTCGTAAAGTTTGCTTTAAAGACTTATTCTTATAGATGCGGAATGAGGGTTGTGTGGATTTGTTCGCGATGATGGCATCTCCCTTGCATCCTATACCAATAAGCGTGCCTCCAGAGATGGTGAAGTTCTTTCCGTCACAGTCGAAACTTCCCTCGGCTCCTTCAGGACTGTAGCTTTGAATTGTTCCCCCCTGAATAGTGAAGCCGCCCTTAGAGTCCATACCATCATTGGTGGTACTTGAGGTGATGACCTTACCTCCCGAAATAACGATGGAGGCACCTGCTTTCATTGGGTCGTCGTAGCAGGCAGCATAGAGTTCTCCGCCTTTCACAGTAATCTTATCAATGCCAGCTATACCAACAGCTCCATTGTCACCCATTGTTTTTATGCGGATGATTCCACCCTCTACAGTAACTTTTTTTCCATAAATGGCACGGGCACCTGCTTCTGGGCGGGTGATAAATTCAGCATCTGTCAAGGTACCACTACCTGTAAGGATGATGTCGATATTTCCGTCTCTCAGAACGAGATCCTCTGCTTGCAAAGCCCTGCCATTGTAGGCGGTGGAGAAAAGACTCAAATCGGCTGCTACTACCAACTTTCCGGTAGAAGCAATCAATGTTTTCTCATTGTTGGTCTTCTCATCACAAGGTGCATCATATACTAGATGTGCATTGCCTGTAAGCAACATGGGCTGTGAGTTCTTGAGCATCAGTGAACCGATGTTGGAACTTCCTGAAACCTCGATGCAGACACCTTCAAGCATAGTCTCGATAATGGCATTTCCCTTGTCGATAGTCACCTTGATATCCTTTGTGTTTCCAATCACCTTGGTTGTTTCTTTCTCGAATTTTACCTGTAGAGTTCTTTGTATTCCGAAATCACCTGTATGGAGGCTTTCTGAAGTTACGGCAGGTGAGAAATGAGTGTCGAAATCTAATTTGGCTCTCACGGAGGATGGCAGGAAGGCATAGGTAGGGTATAGGTTCTCTGTCGAGGTTTTCACCTCTTTGATATCCTTGATAAAATAGGTGGCATCGCCGTTATCGACATGTGAAATTTTCATCAGGTTATCCTCATAAGCAATGCTGCTGATGTTTCCTACTTCTTCTGAATTAACTTTTCCAGGAACGATAGTGGTGTTTTCCTCGTGTCTGGAGAGGGTGTCCTGCTCCACGATATAGAGGCATTGTTTTGCTTGTGATGCCTCGTAGTCTTCTGTATTATATGGATCGGCTCCCCATTTGTCGATAGTTTCATCCATCTTCTGATAATTCAAGGTGAGAAAATTCATCATATAATTGATTTCCTCCTCGGGTGTAGCGGCCTGTTTTGGCTTCTTGTTCACCTTCGCACGTAGTGCTGTAGAAAGTTCCAATTCGCGTTTCCATGCACCACTTCTATTAAAGAGCTCACCATATTGCTCCATCCTTTTTTGGATATTCATGAGCGAGAGTTCGTGTGTCTTCAGATATTGCCAACGATTGTAGATGCGGTTACGTATCTCTTTCGTCTGATAATTAGGGTTTGCAAGATGCCATATAAGATAGTTGGTTCCCTCCAGTTTACTTCCGAAGGCCAACCATTGCTTGTCGTCGGTGAGTGGATCTCCTCCAGCATCTCTACCTATGGAAGCATCAAGGTCCCATAAAGTGATGAGCAGTCGTTGGGGCTGATCTTTTGGGAGATTCCTCACGGATAGATAGAAGTTCTTCTGCAGATTGTCCATCAGTTGGAAGGCCTGCGTAAAGAGCAGATAGTCTATGGCATTGTCGATGTAGAAATTCTCCTCAATGGCATCACAGATCTTCTCGCTTTTCTCGTTTGCCTTTAGATGGTCGATCATATTGGCAATGGGGGTGAAATTGGCTTGATCTTCTCGATCGTCAGGATATTTCTGTTCCCAATACTTTTCCCATATTAGGGAATTGTTGCTTGGTCGTTCACCATAGCCTGTGAAAGTTGTAGCACTTGTCTGGAAGGTACTCTTCCAGAGTAATCCACGAATCTCCTCTTTCGAAGTTGCAGTAGCCTCTTTTGTTTTCTTCAGGTTCAGTTTCTTTCTGTCGATTTTGTCGGTAAAACAATAGAGTCCCCAATAAGCGCCCTTCATAAACACTTCAACAAACTCGCCTTGCGTACCGTTCATCTGAAATTCATTATCGATTTCATACGGTAATTTATCCACTGACGTCCACAAGTCTGTAATGAGTCGGTTTCGCATCTTAGCATAGTCGTTGAATTGTGCATCGAGTATCCAGTCATCGTCATCTCGTAAACCAAGAAGGTGGGCTGATTTCTCTTCTCCTAATTCATCAACAAGTGAAATGGCAAACGATTTCTTTTCCTTTCCTGCTGATGTGGCACCTCTCACACGCATCCTGCAAGGGGATGAGAATTCGATATACTGTTGTTTCAAATCCTTAGTTCGGGCACGTGGGTCGATAACTTGGATGAAAGCAGGTGATTTCTGTTTTTCATCTTTCTTATATACTTCGTAGAGATCTTTCTGGTCGGCCTCCAGAAGGAGGACTGGCAGGGTAGTGAAGATCAACTTCCATTCAAGGTCGTTCACCTTTAATATATTCTGAGATTCTTTCCTCCAGTCGTTGATTTGAAAATTACCTGCAATATTCGAAGTGAGTGCAGTCCCATTCAGACTTACTTTTGTGCCTTTGTTTTCCCATCTGAGACAGCCTTTTAGTGCATACGCCTGTGCAGGTTCGATGGGAACATAAAGCTTATGGGTGGATGAATCTGCAACAAGAGGCACCTCATTCAACCATAGGCCACTATTTCTCTGGGCATCAATGGTTTGAACAGAAAATAAAAACATAAAGAGCGAACAGTAGAAAGTTGTGCTGAAAACCTTGTCTATATTGATTTCCAGATGTCTCATCTTAATTTTTAAATGGCGTTGTCTTGTTCTTAAATGTTTAAATAATCTAATAAATCCGTTCATATCGAAAAGTTTTGAGTTCTTATTATTTCAAGGACTTCTTGTTTAAGAGTCACTTTCCCAAGTCACTATCGAATAGTCCCTAATTTCAATGCCATTTCCTATCTCAAGTATTTATTATATTCTCCCAATAAAAGGGTAGAAGTATTCTTGATTTGGAAGGTGTCAAATTCTAAAGTAGGTGCATCCTCTAATGATTTCGCATACGAAAGCAGTTTGTAGCTTCCTCCCACTTTTAGCGATTTATCTGCAAAGAGTATTGAAATCTGCTTATAGTTATTGGTTGGCAGTTGAATTGTTTTCACTACCTTATTATATATAGCATCCACTAACTGTAGATAGCCGATTTCCCGATTAGGTTTCTCTATGAAGCAACAGATACTAGGTACGTTACATTTTCCGTTCGAATAACAGTTGTTTGCACCAATCGCTAAAGTAGATCCGCCTTCAAAAGTGCAGGTTTTGCCATCTGTGTCTAATCCCATCTGCTCCTTGTTTGCCCCAATAGCATAGAGCGTACCTCCTTTCTGAATAAGGAATTGCGCATCCACACCATCATTGGCCGAACTGCAGATAAAGAGTTCACCGCCATTCTGATAGCATCCCTCAGCATTTAATCCATCATCCACGCAGAAAGTATATAATTTACCATCATTCATGGTGAAAGTCTTTTTTGCCTCTACACCCTCGGCAGCAATGCCTCCTGAACATCTCACGTAAATTTCGCCCGAGTTAATTACAATCGATCCTTCTGCCTTGATTCCTTTTGGTGATGAGGAAATCGAATCTTGAAGTTGTCCCTTCTCATTCTCGTGTTTCACCTCAGGAATACGGGAGCCCGAAGTACGGACCCAAATTTTGGCATTCTCTATGGATAGATTGCCATCTGTGCTGATGCCCTTTCCAGCAACACCCGTTGAGAGACAGGCTATTTCGCCTCCAGTAATGGCGATGTCATTGGCGGCCTTTATGCTGCTAGATGAACTGTAATCCTTCTCTTTTTCATCGTAAATGGCATCTCCATGCGTAATCACTGTTACTTTGCCTCCTGCAATATGGATGAGTGAATCTGAGGATATTCCTTTGGCGGCACCCCCTTCACAAAGCACCTGAAGTGCTCCGCCTCCTATATATATCTGATTATTGGCTGTGATGGCCTTTCCTTTTTCAGGTAAGTTGTCAGTTCTGACGAATCCCCCTATCTGATGGACAGAGGCATCGCTTGCTATGCAACTTTTCTTCTTTCCTTTGATAGTTAATACACCTTCTCCGGAAATACAAATCTTACCTTCTGAGAAGAGGCATCCCTTCTGGTCCTCCTTTTTGCCGGTGACTTTGTCCTTTGGAGCATCGGCATATTTCTCGCCGTCGCCTAAACTATTCTCGTCTTCCAGCACCAGATAGAGACGCTTCTTGGATTGACTATTTATTGCTGGTCCTGAAGGGTTCGTTAACTGTAGATTCTTCAGCGTCAGCTTTGTTTTCTTATCACTATAGAGTTTGAATGAGCCATTGTCGCAAGCTCCCGAGAGTGTCATCTCGAGGTATTCTGTAGAATCCCTGTATGTAGCCACGATATGACCTTTGTCGGTTGTAAAGGTGAGACCCTCCACTTTGTCGCCACTCACTGTAACAGCATCTTTGGCAAATAGGATAGCTACATGCTTCGTCCATTGAGTGTGTTCTTCGAAGTCGTCGTAGAGTGGATTCTTTATATCCGTGATTTTCGACTCCTGCAGGGAAGCCAACTTTCTGTCGCCATCAGAGAAAGCAATCTCGTAATCGAACTTATGAAGGAAATCAACAGGGAGGAAATTAGCTTTTAAATTACCCGCTTCCTCAAGTCCCATTGCTGCAATTCGATTTACCTCGAAAGATTTAGAGACTGCATTTTTCAGTAAGAATGTAGCCTTGTTGTCTTCGTAGGAAATCTTTTCCACACCCTCCACCATTTTTACGGTTGTAGGAATTGAGTCGTTCGCTCTCTGTGTTATATATACTGTTTGTGCCTTGATGCCCATACTGTAGCCATTCAGTGCAAGGAGAGCAAGAATTGCTGTTTTATTCATAAGTTCGTTCTAGAAAAATTATACAATTGGTAGGTTGCCGCAGCTAATTTCTAACAGAGATCTTTACAGCATGTTCGCCAGTCTTCACAATGTAGATACCAGCTTTCAAGCCCTGTAGATTTACCTTCTCATCGCTGTTCTGTTTGCGGATGAGTTTGCCCGATAAATCAAAGATAGTAATCTCTTTGTCGTTTGCATTCTTCACACTAATAGTTTCAACGTCTGTAGTCCCCTCTTCGAAAACCCATGACTTCACTTTGGAGAATTCCCATGAGCCTACCTTACCATCAGTAGTGGTAAGTTCCATAGAACCATTAGAGAACTTCATCACAGGCTTTTTGCTGAAAGCACAGGCGATGCTTGTATTATCTTGGAGAATAACCTTCAATATAGTTGCATTACTGGCATAAATGATAGTAGATAAGCATGCAAGAAATGCACTGAGTAAAATCTTTTTCATCTTTCTTCTTTCTTAGAATTTTTAATTTTGATACAAATTTAGTAAATTTCTGATACCAAACCAAGAAATTAAAGTAATTTTTCGTGATCTTTGTTATAAAAAAGTCCGCAAGCAGATTTCTCTACTTGCGGACCTCATATACTTAAGTATCTAATGTTTAATAGCCGTAAGCTGCGCGAGCCATATCAATTTGGCGCTGCTTGTATTCTTTCTCTTCCTCGATCTCCTTAGCTCTGAGCTCCTTATATTTCATGAACTGCTCAGGAGTGAGAACAGCCTTAAGGCTCTGCTCATAATCCTTCTGTGTTGCATTCCACTTATCGCCAGAGTTCTGGTAATCGAAATTGATATCCTCAATAGACCATTTCTGGCTCTCAGTGAGTTTCAATTTTTTTGTTATCTTTTGAGACATTGGTGTGAAATCGGCTGCTGAAACGTTCATAGCCATAACTAATGCTGCAAAGAAAAATATAATCTGTTTCATAATTGTATCGTTAAAAAGTTCATTACATTACATTTGCAATCTCTCTCGGATTGATGTTGCAAATATAATTTATTTGTTTTAATATTGCAAGTCTAAATCATTATTTTTCAGTGCGATATCGCTTTTTTAACATTGTGCGGGCAAACAATTTTTCTTTCGTTCAATTTTATTTCTTATCTTTGCATCAAAATAGAAAATAATATGGAAAAAGACTCAATAGAAAAAGTACAGGAGTTCCTCGACAGTCTGGAACGTCTTGGCGATCAGTTACAGGCTGCCGAAAATCAGCAGAAGTTCTTTATTAGTCGTATGCTCGAGTTGAAAAAGGAGAACCTTACTGACAGTGAGGAATATGCCAGTCTCGACAATCGCAGCAAGGCTTTGCAGGCGATGATTGATAAGTGGCGTCCTATTTATCTGGAGCGTCTGGAGATGGTAAAAGAGGTGCGTGACAAGAAACGCAAGAAGTAGTTCTGACGAATGAAGATGCTGCTCACACTTCGTCGGCGATGGCTTTTGGGCTTATTGGCTGCGGTGGTGCTCCTTAGGGCGCTGCCTGGAGCTGGCGATATGTATTCACGTCATTGTTATCCCTTCATTGCCAATGTGCTTTCTGGGGTGTCGGGCTGTATTCCTTTCAGTGTGAGCGAAGTCTTTTATTTGTCGGGCATCTTGGTGCTTGTTTTTGTTCCCTTCTATGCGCATTTCCGTTTAAGTCGTTCGTGGAAGGAAGTTGGGGTGCTTGAACTGGAAAGCGTAATCTGGCTCTATGTGTGGTTTTATCTAGCATGGGGGCTCAACTATTCCCAGTCGAATTTCTTTCAGCGCACTCAGACACCTGTGGCTCAGTATGATGTGAAAGCCCTGAAGCGTTTCTCCAATGATTATCTTGCAAAATTGAATGCCTCGTATTGTACCATAGATACTAAAGATGATTCGTTGGTTAGAGCGGAAGTTGTAGCTTGCTATCGACACATTAGCGAGAAAACTGGTATCAATGCTCCTTTCTTCCTTGGACCTTCTGTAAAGACAATGCTCTTTTCTCGTTTTTTCTCAAAGGTGGGAGTTGCAGGAACTATGGGACCTTTCTTTGGTGAGAGTTTGGTGAGCAACGATCTGCTTCCGAGTGGATATGCTGCCACCTGGGCACACGAATATGCTCATCAGTTGGGTATTGGCAATGAGGGAGAGGCGAACTTCTATGCCTATCTTGCCTGTACTTCGAGTCGTGATTCCACGATTCGTTTCAGCGGTTATTTCTCGATTTTAGGTTATGTGCTTAATACGCTCTATAAGGAAGACCCCAGACTGGCAGATGACTTTGTGGCTCGACTTCGACCTGAGGTAAAGCAACTCTATCGGGTGAAGGTGGCACATTGGCGTGGCCTCTATAGTCATACACTTGGTGACATACAAAACTGGATTTACGAGCGCTATCTTCATTCCAATAATGTAGAGGATGGAGTGAAAAGCTATTCACAGGTTGTTTTGCTGCTGATTTCCTATCAATCAAAATACGGCAAATGAAGTGTATGTTCCATGGATACTTTTACCGTATTGTCATCCATCTGGAAACTACCTATTTTATCGATAAAGTATTGATAAATTATATCCATTACTTTTTTTCTAAAACTTCCTAAAAAATACACGATATTCTGCACGGGATGAGAAACTTTAGCTTATCTTTGTAGAATGTATTTTCGGAAAGTCCGAAATAATTTCGTTTTAATATAAACATATATGAAACTAACGGGAAAAATTCAACAAATCTTAAGCTTATTGGTTTGCATTCTGCTAGTTTTAGCAGTGAGTATCCGTAGGGATGGAAAGATACTGGGTAACGATGTGAAGAAGAAGCAGCAAACAGCTGCAAAGGCCGAAGGCGATACCCTGCGTACACTCGATGATGGCACGATGATCGTAAATACCACCTATTTGGGTAAGGATATCATTGGCTATGGTGGTACTGTTCCTTTGGAAATTACAGTGAAAGACGGTAAGGTGCTTGGTGTGAAGGCTTTGAAGAATTCAGAAACTCCAGAATTCTTTGAGGAAGCTTCTCAACTTCTGAAGAAATGGGACGGCAAAACACTCGAGGAAGCACAGAATCTGAAAGTGGATGCTGTATCGGGTGCTACTTTCTCTTCAAAGGCGATTGTAGGCAATGTCCAACGTGGTGTTCAGTTTGCTGCTAAGAATAGCGAGAAACCTAGTTTATGGTCAAAGGTTGACCTTTCTGCTAAGGCAATCGCAGGATTGGTGGTTGTGCTTATGGCAGCACTTCTTCCTCTTTTCATTAAGAATCGTCGCTATCGACTTGTACAACAAGTGCTCAATGTGGGTGTATTGGGTTTCTGGTGTGGTAGTTTCCTTAACTATACTTCCATTATCAGCTATTTCTCGAATGGTATGAATGTGCTGGCACTTCTCGTACCTGTCATTATGCTTATCACGGCTTTCGTTTATCCGCTGTTTGGCAAAAAATCGCATTATTGTACGCATGTTTGTCCATTTGGATCTCTTCAGGAGCTTGCTAGTAAGTGTGTGGGTTATAAAGTGAAGATGAGCGCGGATACAGTGAAGCGTCTTGATTTGTTCCGCCAGATATTGTGGGCAGTATTGATGATTTGTCTCCTTACTGGTGTTTGGTTCGACTGGATAGATTACGAGCCATTCTCTGCATTCATAGTAACTACCGCATCTTGGGTGGTGATTGCTATAGCAGTTGTGTTTGTCGCTCTTTCAACTATAGTTATGCGACCATATTGTCGCTTTGTTTGTCCTACAGGAACACTGTTCAAGTACAGTCAGAAAGTCTGGAAATAATAAAAATGGCCACTCCTCTCGGGGTAGCCATTTTATTCATTTGCGCTATTTACGCTTGTTCTTAGTAAGCGAATCAAATAAATTTGAGATTTTCTCTTATTATCTATTTTTTCACTTTGAGGTGAAAACAAACTATTTTGCCTTTATTGTTAGTTCTTCCAACAGCACAGGAAGTGTTGATTAGCTAATTACATCCCTGCACCTTGTTCTGGATTGGAATGCAAAGGTATGACTAATAGTAGCGATAAAGGTGCAAAAACTATTTTTTCGTGTGGTATTATTTTGCTGTTCTATAGCCAAATCGTCCAAACTATGAGGTTTATGCATACAAGTGCAAAGGTATTGTGTAATTCGAATATCAACTCCTAAAAAAATGGCCACTCCTCACGGGGTAGCCATTTTTCTCATCTGTGCAATAGAAATTGCGTTTAGATGTTGTTAGATAAAAATGTAATAATGTAAAATAATATGTAATGCTTATGTGTTAGTTTTCTAATTAATGGCTCCCCCTTTTGGGGGAGGAGCCATCATGATACATGGCAATTTGTATTGCCATTAAAGCAGTATTAGTAAATGAATTGCATTAGCTCATTATAAGCTTTGCTTAGAATTGATAGCCTGAAACGAATTTGTTTTTACCTTATTTCAAAAACTTATAACCTCATTTCCTAATATTTGCAAAGGTACAAAGAGTAATAAAAATTTAAGTGGATTATTTGTTGAATGTTAGAGGTAATAACTATTTTTTTTGTGGATGTACTCCATAGAGGACAGAAAATAAAAATGGCCACTCCTCTCGGGGCAGCCATTTTATTCATTTGCGTGTGTCAGTTGTGCTTAACGTTAATCCTGTAAATCAATTAATACCTGAATCGGCTATTATCTATTTCAAACTAATAGTTTCCTGTACAACTTTTTATCCTTTAACTAAACCTTAATTCTATAAATAACTCTAACTATTAACTTTAAATTTATATTGCAAAGATACGATATAAACTTGTCGCTTAGGGTATAAAATCTATTTTTTAAGGTGGATTATTTGGATAAGAAATAAAAAACGGTCTCTTCTTGTTATAATAGCCACATTAATATAACCCAGACAGAGACCGCCAGCGCATAATTCGCTGATTTTTTTTATCTGATGCAAAGTTATAAAAAATAGTTGGGTTGTAATAATGTATTCTGTTAAAAATTCTTTGTTATGCCATCTTTGTTCACTTCTATTTTCAATTTCCTAATTCTCTTAAAGGATAGTCATCTATATTTATTGGAAATATTTTTTTCAAACAATTGGGTTGTTTCATCAGCTCATGATTATGGCTGTAATTGGAATGTTTGAGTATCTTATCTGAGTCTTCATAACATGTTTTAGCTTGTAATAGTGATATTTACGTGATTCTTTACACGCTTTTTCAATTGAAAGTTATATATTTGCATCAATAGTTACGTTGGCTAAGAGACTAAGCAATAATTCATAATAAATATTCAAAGGTGTTTGAAGTATCGACGAAGTTTTTAACTTTCTGTATTATTAAATTCGCCTTTTCATATTATTGATTAATGAGTTCATACCTAAACGGCATTGCCACTATAATATAATGTTTTTATATTGCCACATATAGTGGGTAAACAATGCCGTTTTCTATATGAAGCGGTAACTTTGGGTTGTAGGTACTATATATAATAAGGTGAACAACCTCAAATGCTATGATATTTATTCAATAACTATCAATTTTATGATTTTCTTTCAAAAAATCTATCAATTTGTTGGTGGTTTTAGAAAATATGCGTATATTTGCAATCAAATAAAACAAAAAGATAATGATGAATACAATTTCTACATATTGGTGGTGGCGTTGCTCAAGATTAAAATAGTCGTGAGTCGCAAAGCCATGTAGATATTTTTATAAGAGAGATACATAAAAGGCCTGCCGTTCTTACGACAGGTCTTTTTTTCTTTTTGTCAATTCTTGAAAATCAAAAACTAAAAATATAAAGAGTATGAATGTAACTGAAGTCTTTAACCAATTATTGAATCACGAAGAACTTACTCGTGAGCAGACTAAGAATATCCTGATTGGTATCACTCAGGGTGAATTGAATGATGCAGAAATTTCAGCTCTCCTTACTGCTATTCAGATGAGAGGTATTACTGTAGACGAGCTACTCGGTTTCCGCGATGGTGTGCTTGCTACAGGCGTTTCTGTTCCTTTGGACGCTGACCGCTATATCGACGTTGTAGGTACAGGTGGCGATCGTAAGAATACTTTCAATATCTCTACAACTTCCTGCTTCGTAATCGCAGGTGCTGGTTATAAGGTGGCAAAACATGGAAACTATGCAGCAACATCTGTATCAGGTGCCTCTAACGTAATTAAGAATCACGGTGTGGTTTTCACCGACGATGTGGATAAGTTGAACCGCAGTCTCGACGAGGCAGGTATCGTTTATCTTCACGCACAGCTTTTTGCAAAGAGCTTCAAGTTTGTTGGTCCTACCCGTAAGGCATTGCCTTTCCCAACCTTCTTCAACCTGCTTGGCCCTATCATCAACCCAAGTAAGCCACAGTGCCAGTTGCTCGGAACAGCCAATCTCGATCAGATGCGTCTTTACAATCAGGTATTCCAGAAATTGGGAATCGACTTCGGTATTGTGAACAGCATCGATGGTTATGACGAAATCAGTCTTACAGGTGATTTCAAGGTTACTACCAATAACTATGAGAAGATTTTCAAGCCATCCGATCTCGGCTTCAATATTGCAAAGCCAGAGGAATTGGTAGGTGGTGCCACTGAGGATGAGGCTGCACAGATCTTCGACAGTGTACTTGCCAACACAGCAATGCCTGCACAGAAGAATATCGTGCTTGCAAATGCCGCTTTCGCTATTCAGGTACTTGAGAAGGGACAGAAGAGCATCGAGGAGTGTATCGAGATTGCAAGAGAAAGTATCGATTCTGGTGCTGCACTGAATACCTTCAAGAAGTTCGTGGAAATCAATAGCTAAATCAATTAGTAATTAGTAGTTAGAAATTAGCAATTATGATTACCCTTTGTGGGTGTTTTAAAGGGTGGTAAGTAATTGGTACATAGAGCAATTCTTGCTTGCTAATTTCTAATTATTTAAAACTTGTTTTAAATGACTGATATTTTAGAAGAAATTGTAGCCCACAAGCGGGCAGAAATAGAGGAACGCCGTCGCTATGTACCTATCCAGCAGTTTGTTGGAGAGGTAGAGCGCAGGATCGCTGAAGAGAACTATCCTTCTATGCGCGAGGCACTGCTGAAATCGGATACCGGAATTATTGCCGAGTTCAAGCGCAAGTCGCCTTCAAAGGGATGGATTCATCAGGATGCTAAGGTAGATGAGGTTACCCCAATGTATCAGAAGGGAGGTGCCTCTGCACTCAGTATTCTAACAGATACCGAATACTTTGGCGGATATGATGAGTACATTCAGCAGGCGAGAGCAGCAGGTGTTACCCTACCTATTTTATATAAGAATTTCGTAATTGATGAATATCAGCTCTTCCAGGCAAAATATTGTGGCGCTTCTGCCGTTTTATTGATAGCTGCAGATCTCACTAAGGAGGAATGCCGTCGATTGAACGATATGGCACATGAACTGAAGTTGGAGACATTGCTCGAGATGCACAACGAGCGTGACTTCGAATATGCCGAAATCGAACCAGATATGTATGGCATTAATAATCGAAATCTCGGTTCTTTCCATACGGATGTGCAGAACAGTTTCCGATTGGCCGAACTACTTCCAAAGGATGTCTGCAAGGTGAGTGAGAGCGGCATAAGCGATCCTGCTACTGTGAAGGAACTTCGACAGGCAGGATTCAGCGGCTTCCTGATGGGCGAGCGCTTTATGAAAGAGGCAGACCCAGGAGAGGCATTGGCAGATTTTATTCGCCAGTTACAGGTTTGAATTTAGAAGTGTTCATAAGTTGGAAGTTATTTTCTAATTTAAAGGAAACTTTCTACGGAAATAAAATTATGAATTAAGCATTATGAATTGTGAATTGATCAAGGTATGTGGTATGCGCGATGTGCAGAATATCAACGAGGTAGCTGCGCTGAATGTGGATATGATGGGTTTTATCTTCTATCCTGAATCTCCTAGATTCGTGAAGATGATTTCTTCTATGGCAGGTATTATACCTAATTATAGTAGAGAGCGTCTTGAGAAAATGCAGGGTGAGGGATTTGAAAGAAAGGCGAACCATCCTGCAAGGGTGGGGGTGTTTGTGGATGAAATGCCGCAGACCATCATCACTTGCATTTATAACTACAATCTTGATTACGTTCAACTTCATGGTGCAGAAAGTCGGGAAATGGTTGAGAATCTCCGTCGCACGGTCGATCCTGATATCCATCCAGGCATTAAGGTTATCAAGGCGATTTCAGTGAAGTCGGCCGAGGATATCGAAAAGTACAAGGAGTATGAGGGGATAGTTGACCTCTTCCTTTTTGATACAAAATGCAAGAGTGTGGGTGGAAGCGGCGAGCAGTTCGACTGGTCGGTGCTGGAGAACTATAAGGGCGAGACTCCTTTTCTTCTGAGTGGAGGCATCGGTCCTGAGGATGCCAATCGTGTTCTGGCTTTCGAACATCCAAAATGTGTGGGTATCGACTTAAACAGTAAGTTTGAGATCGAGCCAGCCTTGAAGGATGTGGAAAAACTCAAGTTGTTTATTAATAAGATAAGAGGAAATGAATAAGATAAATAAATTATTTGCAGACCGCAAGGATGAGAAATTACTTTCCTTGTATTTCTGCGCAGGATGTCCTACCCTCGAAGGTACAGGTGAAGTGCTCAAGGCTATGGAGCGTCACGGCATTGCAATGGTAGAGGTAGGAATCCCTTTCAGTGATCCATTGGCCGATGGCCCCGTTATTCAGAGTGCAGGAACCGTTGCCCTGAAGAATGGTATGACCCTCAACAAACTCTTTGATCAGTTGAAGGCTGTGAAGGATGAGGTGACAATTCCACTTGTGATGATGGGCTATCTCAATCCGATTATGCACTATGGCATTGAGAATTTCTTCAAGAAGTGTGTGGAGAGTGGTGCAAGTGGCTGTATCATCCCAGACCTTCCTTTTGATGACTATCTGAATGTGGTGAAGCCTATTGCAGACAAATATGATATTCGTGTGATTATGATGATCACTCCAGAGACCAGTGAGGAACGTGTCCGCTTCATCGACGACAATACTGATGGCTTCATCTATATGGTCAGCTCGGCAAGTGTAACAGGCGCTCAGAGCAGCTTCAACGATACCAAGTTGGCCTATTTCAATCATATCAATTCTATGAATCTGAAGAATCCAAGAATGATTGGTTTCGGTATCAGTAACAAGCAGACACTGAAGAGTGCCCAGGATAATGCTGCAGGCGCAATCATCGGTAGTAAATTTGTTACCTTGCTCAACGAGACAAAGAATGCAGATGAGGCTCTGGATCAGCTCTATGCAGCTCTTGAAAAATAGACATAGTAATTGATAAGGACATAGTAACATAATAACAATTTTAATATTACATATAAAGGATATTTGAAATTAAGGGTGGATAAACGATATGTTAAATCCTTATGTTAATATGTTACTATGTCTGTAAATTGATACTATGTCTAAGCAAAAGTTAGTTTGAATAAAAAAGATAGATAATATGTATAAAGTAGATGAAAAAGGATTCTTTGGACAGTTTGGTGGTGCTTATGTTCCAGAGATATTATATAAGGTAGTACGCGATTTGCAGGAGGCTTATCAGCCAATTCTCGACTCTAAGGAGTTCCAGGATGAGTATTATGCATTGCTGAAGGATTATGTAGGTCGCCCTTCACCTCTTTATTATGCAAAGCGATTGAGCGAGAAGTATAACTGTCAGCTCTATCTCAAGCGCGAGGACCTCAATCATACAGGTGCTCATAAAATCAACAATACTATCGGTCAGATTCTCTTGGCTAAGAAGATGGGCAAGAAGCGTATCATCGCCGAGACGGGTGCAGGTCAGCATGGTGTTGCTACTGCTACCGTATGTGCCTTGATGGATATGCAGTGCGAAATCTTCATGGGCGCTACTGATGTGGAGCGTCAGCACATGAATGTGGAAAGAATGAAGATGCTCGGTGCTAAAGTGAATCCTGTTCGTACAGGTAATATGACCTTGAGTGATGCCTGCTCACAAGCTATTCGCGACTGGTGCTGTCATCCAGAGGATACCTACTATCTCGTAGGTTCCACTATGGGACCTCATCCTTATCCTGATATTGTTGCCAAGATGCAGGCTGTTATCTCCAAGGAGATTAAGTGGCAGCTCGAGGAGAAGATTGGCCGCGACTATCCTGATTATCTCATTGCTTGTGTGGGTGGAGGTTCAAATGCAGCTGGAACCATCTATCACTATATTGATGATGAGCGTGTGAAGATTGTTTTGGCTGAGGCTGGTGGTCATGGTATTGATACCGATTATACTGCTGCCACTATACAGTGCGGTACAGAGGGAATCATCCACGGAGCTCGTACTTTGGTGATGCAGACAGATGATGGTCAAATCAAGGAAGCCTTTACCATCAGTGCCGGTCTGGACTATCCGGGAATTGGTCCTATGCACGCCGATCTTGCCTCTACCGGTAGAGAGCAGGTGCTCGCAGTAAACGATGATGAGGCAATCTATGGTGGCTATGAGCTCACCCGTATGGAGGGAATCATCCCAGCTATTGAGAGTGCACATGCTATTGCTGCCCTCAAGAAACTCACCTTCAAGAAGGACGATGTTGTAGTGCTCACCGTATCAGGACGTGGCGACAAGGATATCGAGACCTATCTTAAAAACAAGGAGATGGCGAAGGAATACGGTAATTTCTAACGAAATTGCAAATTTAAAGCAATAAAGAAAAATTTATATGGAGAAATTCAAATATACCACTTCTACCAAGAAGATACTTGCCGATCTCTACACTCCAGTAGGCGTATATATGCGATTGCGCGACCTCTATCCGCAGTCAGCCTTGATGGAGAGTTCTGATTATCACGGCACCGATAACTCCCGTAGTTTCATCGGTATTCATCCGATGGCAAGCATCAGTGTGGGACATGGTGTCATCACCAAGAACTATCCTGATGGTTCGGTGGAGAAAGTGGAAATTGATGGCTATGCCTCTTCCGAGAAAGAACTTGTGAAGGGCCGCGCCAAGGATATGGTGGCTGCTGCCATCAACGATTTCATTCAGCATTTCCAGGTGGAGGGTAATGGTAAGGATTATTGTGGCTTGTATGGCTATACTACTTTCAATGCGGTTCGCTATTTCGAGGATATTCCTGTGAAAGATACAACGATGGCGAAGAATGATGCGCCTGATATCTTGTATATCATGTATCGCGACATCATTGTCTTCGACCATTACAACAATACCATGGAGTTTATCACCCTTGGTGATGCTTCCTCTTCTTCCGATGAAGTGCTCGATCAGTTGGTAAAAGCCGTGAATAAGTCGAATGTGAAGCCTTACGATTTCCGTCCGATAGGTGAGACCACTTCTCCACTTACTGATGAGGAGCACAAGGCCAATGTTCGTCAGTGTGTTAAGCACTGTCTGCGTGGAGATGTCTTCCAGGTAGTAATCAGCCGTCGTTTCTGTCAGAAATTTGAAGGAGACGACTTCAAACTTTATCGTGCCCTTCGAAGCATCAATCCATCTCCATATCTCTTCTATTTCGATTTTGGTGGTTTCCGCATCTTCGGTTCTAGTCCTGAGACTCACAACCGCATTCAAGGCGATAAGGCCTTTATCGACCCAATTGCTGGAACAACGAAGCGTACAGGTAATCCAGAGGAGGATTTGAAGAATGCAACTTTCCTGCGCAACGATCCAAAGGAGAATGCAGAGCATGTGATGCTGGTGGATTTAGCCCGTAATGACTTGAGCCGTAACTGTCACGATGTAAAGGTAGATTTCTACAAGGATATGCAATACTATAGTCATGTCATCCATTTGGTGAGCCGTGTGAGCGGAACCTTGAACGAGGGTGCCGACCGCATCAAGGAGTTCATCGAAACATTCCCTGCAGGTACTCTGAGTGGTGCGCCAAAGGTTAGAGCGATGCAGATTATCTCTGAATTGGAGCCACACAACCGAGGTGCCTATGGTGGTTGCATCGGTTTTATTGGCTTGAATGGCGACTTGAATCAGGCGATTGTCATCCGTACCTTCATCAGTCGAAATGGTGAGTTGTGGTTCCAGGCAGGTTCCGGTATTGTTGCCAAGAGCGATGACCAGTACGAGTTGGAAGAAAGTAATAATAAATTAGGAGCCTTGGTAAAGGCGATTCATATTGCAGAAGAATTATGAAAATAGTTATTATTGACAATTACGATAGTTTTACATATAATCTTGCCCATTTGGTAAAGGCTTTGGGTGCTGAGGTAACGGTTTATAGAAACGATCAGTTCACTTTGAATCAGCTGGAACCATTCGACAAGATTATTCTCTCTCCTGGTCCAGGTATTCCTTCCGAGGCAGGTTTGTTGTTGCAGGTTATCAAGGAGTATGCTGGCAGAAAGCCAATGTTGGGTGTATGCTTGGGACATCAGGCGATAGGCGAGGCCTTTGGTGGTAGCTTGACCAACCTTTCCGAGGTATATCACGGTATTGCTTCCACCATCACTCATTTCGGCAACGACCCTATCTTTCAGGGTATCGACCACCATTTCGAGGTGGGCCGCTATCACAGTTGGGTAGTGGATAAGGAGAATTTCCCAGATTGTCTGGAGATTACAGCCGAGAGCGAGGAAGGACAGATCATGGCATTGAAGCACAAGAACTACAATATCCATGGTATTCAGTTTCATCCCGAATCAGTGCTTACTCCAGAAGGTAAGACTATGATAAAGAACTGGTTGGAACTTTAATTGTTCGCTAGTGATTTTGTCACGAATAAAAAAACGACCTCGAAGAGATCATCCCAAAATGACTAAATTAGTCTAGGTTTGATATCTTCGAGGTCGTATATTTTTTGGAAGTTTTTCTTAATCCTTGCTTTCCTTGAGCTTATCTGGATCGATTGGCTCACAGCACCAGCGTGAAACCTTCATCATCACGCTAATACCCGGAATTTCCTTTAGCAGATAGTATTTCTTGCTTTTTCTTACGAGTCGGCCCGTCATTCCCTTTAATGGTCCATGATGAACCGTTACAAAGTCGCCTGTCTTCAGTTTTGCCTCCTCCGAAGATACGAAAATCTTCATAGTGATCTCAGGATTACACATCATTATGAATTCACGCATCTGATAAGCGGGGATGAGTGCAGGTTTCTTTTCAGTAGGATTTGGTCTAAGTACTGCTATTTTATATTTATCCTGACCTTGGACGAAGTCCATAATCTCAGCATCCTTTAAATCGAACTCATGTTTCTTCTCGACAAACAGTAAATTTCTAACCACAGGTCTTAATTCGTGATGACGCTTTCCTTCACGATCCTCAAAATCCTCATACTGCTCCGGTACGAAAACCTTGTATCCTGCCTCTTCGAAAAAACTCTTCACCTCTTTGAGTCTCAAGGTGAAGAGTCGTATAGCATACCAGGGATTATTCTCTGGTAGAATAGAATTTTCCAAATTTAATTGTTTTTGTTTATAAACTATCAATCAACCATTGTCGCATCCTCTGCTCCGAGATCCCATCCCACTGCAGAAGCGCCAAGGACAGCAGCTGAACTACCATTCAAGGTACTGATCAAGAACTTAGCCTTTCCCTTGAAGATAGGCATAACGTGCTCGTTGTAAGCCTTCTTTACTGGTTCCATCAACAAATCGCCTGCCTTGGTAAGACCACCAAAGAACACGAATGCCTCAGGGCTGCAGAAGGTTGCGAAGTCGGCACAAGCCTCACCCAGCAACTTACCTGTGAACTCGTAAACACTCAAAGCCAACTTATCACCCTGCTCAGCAGCAAGACTTACTTCGAGAGCTGTGATATCCTCAGGCTTGTACTGACGAAGAAGAGAATCCTCAGAGTTCTTCTCAAGGAACTCACGTGCTGTGCGAGCTACACCAGTAGCAGAGCAGTAAGCCTCCAAACAACCGAGACGACCACAACCACAAGTTCTAGCACCTTCACCTCTTATAACAGTAACGTGACCCAACTCGCCAGCGAAACCATCAGAGCCATATACCATCTGGCCATTGATGACAATACCTGAACCAACACCAGTACCAAGAGTGATATCGATAAAGTTCTTCATGCCACGAGCCACGCCATAAGTCATTTCACCGAGTGCAGCAGCGTTAGCATCGTTGGTGAGAGCAACTGGAATACCAGCCAGCTTCTTAGAGAACATCTCTGCAAGTGGCACGATGCAGTCGTGAGCCCATACAAGGTTAGGAGCAAACTCAATAGTACCCTTGTAGAAGTTACCATTAGGAGCACCGATACCCATAGCCTTGATTTTGCTGATACCACCAACAGTATCTATGATTGGTTTCAAAGCCTCGATAGAAGCTTCTACATAATCTTCAGCTTTTGTAAATCCCTGTGTCTTGATTGCAGTTGTTGCTTTAATGTTGCCGCGGGCATCAACGATACCAAATACTGAGTTTGTTCCGCCTAGGTCCAAGCCAATAACATACGGCTTAAATGAATTTACTGTCATGTTTTTCTCATTAATTAGTTAGAATTTTGATACAAAGATATTAAAAAGCATCGTAAAATCCAAAGTTTTCGAGTATTAAATTAACCTAAAATATAAAATATATGCTTAGCGCATAGATTTCTAAATTTAATTTCGTACCTTTGCAAATTGTTATGGAATCGCTTTTCCCTTTTCAAATAGATATCCTTGAACTCATCCTCAAGGGTTTCGTCATTGGTGTTGTAGCTTCAGCGCCAATGGGTCCTGTTGGTATTCTCTGTGTGCAGCGCACGCAGAAGAAAGGGCGGTGGTATGGCTTTGTAACGGGTGTAGGTGCTGCAGGCAGCGATTTGGTCTACGCCTTGATTACAGGCTTCGGAATGAGTTTTGTGATGGATTTCATCAATAATCCTGTATATAAGTTCTATCTTCAACTGGTGGGTGGTTTGATGTTGCTGGGTTTCGGCTTCTACAGTTTCTTCAGCAATCCGCTTCGTAATGCCCATCAGGGTGGACAGCAGCAGTTGGGAACCTTATGGCACAATGGTGTTACAGGATTTGCGGTGACTGCCACTAATCCGCTCATTATGCTGCTCTTCATGGCCTTGTTTGCCCAGTTTGCCTTTGTTATTCCTGATCATCCAATTCTGATGAGCATCGGATATGCCAGTATGGTGCTGGGTGCTCTCGTCTGGTGGTATGGTCTTTCATGGCTGGTCGACAAGGTTCGTGCTAAGTTTGATGTAACAGGAGTGGTGCTCATCAACCGCATCATCGGCAGTTGTGTTATCATCTGCAGTTTGATTACGCTGATAGGAACGCTCTTCAATATTTATTTATTCCCGAAATTCTGATAAAATGTTTGTAGCCAACGAATTAAGAAAGAAATCAATTGCAGAGTATCTGCTCTATATGTGGCAGATGGAAGATATCATTCGTGCTTTCGATTGTTCTCTCCCAGCCATCCGCAAAGCCTATATTTCCCGATTCGAGGATTTCACCGAGGATCAGAAGGACGAGGAGGTGG
The DNA here is from genome assembly GCA_905236815.1 of uncultured Prevotella sp. Taxonomy (GTDB): domain Bacteria; phylum Bacteroidota; class Bacteroidia; order Bacteroidales; family Bacteroidaceae; genus Prevotella. The sequence continues at coordinate 29,572 of CAJOPE010000083.1, forward strand.
ATTGGTTTGGTAATCTCATTCGAATGATGAATGAGGAAGGTAAGCGCGAGTTTGGTCATCTGGCTATCAACCAGGTAATTATGACTGATCTTGTCGATCTTCACAATAGATTGCTTGCAAGTTCAAAGTTCCCATTCTACAATGCTGAGTATTACAAGGTATTGCCGTTCATCGTAGAGCTTCGCAGTAAGAACAAGCGTGCCGAGGCAAAGATGAAGGAGGAAGGACATGTGGTTGGACTTGAGGAGCAGAGTGAGATCGAGACTTGCTTCGATGCTCTCTATGGCGTGATGCTGCTTCGTATGCAGCAGAAGGAAATCACCCCGGAGACTGCCAATGCCATCAAGGAAATCACCACTTTTGTGGGTCTCTTGAGCGACTATTATATTAAGGATAGAGACGAGGGATTGAAATTTGACGAAGATTAAAAGATATAAACTATGAATATATTAGTAACAGGCGCTAACGGTCAGTTGGGCAATAAAATGCAGCTGGTCAGCAAGAATTCTAAGGATCAATACATTTTCACCGATGTGTGTGATGGTTATCAGAAACTCGATATCACCGACC
>CAJOPE010000084.1 GCA_905236815.1 uncultured Prevotella sp.
TCCACGCAAGGTCGATGTGTTGAAATGTTAAAAAAGCTAACTCAATGGTTTAGGTGGTCTAAACCGACGGTTTACGACCTCTAAACCGTGCATTTACGATGGCTATTTCAACAGTATCCTGGTTACAAATCAAAAAGAAAAATTGCTTTCAGCCAAAGTCTCTATCAGTCAGTAAGTTGCGATTAAGAAAATAAAAAAAACAAAAAGTTGTTTTCATTTTTGTAATATCAAACGCATATTACAAAAATCACATTCAAAGCTTTACGATCCTGGATAATTCATAGAGAAAAGAAGGAAGACTGCTCAAATCAAACTATTCTGTCTATAAGTAGTATGCATTCAATGAATAGTCCAGGTTAGAAAAAAGAGTAAACCCTATAAAAAAATCAACCCCTCCTGGCTCTCGCCAAGAGGGGGGAAACACTAAAATAGTAATTTTTGTTCTTAATGTTTAAAAGTAAAGCATTCGGTGTTTATTACTTCAACCAAACGGAGCCTCACATTTTTGAAGATTCAGAAGCGATCTGCGTCTGGCTTTCCAAGCCAACTAAATTCTTATCATAAGTTATTGTGTAAGTTGGGACATTATACTAATATTAATTCGCATTATTCTTGATTGCAAAATTACAGAGTTTTTTTTTAAGTTCGGGCAACAAAATAGACATTAATAGTAATAAAAAGGACAATTTTCTTGCAATATAGGATAGAAATGTTTACCTTTGCATCAAATGAAAACTATTTATTCGCTTTTACTACTACTCGTCCTACCATTACAGCTAAAAGCTGATATTTTCAGCAGAATCGATTTTGATGGTGCATCAGAAATCTTTAGCATTGTTCAAGATGACGATGGAATGATGTGGATGGGAACCAATCATGGCTTACACTGCTATGATGGATACTTCAGCTATCCCCATTACGCAAAGGGAACTCAAGAAGACACACGTATCGCTACTATACTTTATCTAGAAAGCGAACAACGTTTATTATTGGGAACAGATGCAGGTCTTCTCATTTATAATCTCAATACAGATCGCTATGACACGCCTCCGGTTGGCTCACCAAAGGAAATTAGGGATATTAAGATCTTTAATGGACAGATAATGCTTGGAGCCAACACAGGATTGTATGTTTTTGATTCGAAAAACAACAAGACAAGACTCATCAGCAAGTCTCCCCAAAACATTTATTCGTTACTATCTAATGGCGAAAAGTTGTTAGTAGGAGCTCTAAGAGGTCTTTGGTGTTACGAAAATTACCATATGAAACCTGTTCACTACTCCGACCAACCAGATAGATTAGTGAATGCGCTCTCCTGGGATGCATTGGGAACGGGAATTTGGGTTGGCACAGAGGGTGATTTGTTTCATTGCGATTCCGAACTTAAAAACTTCAATGCGATTAAGCAACTTCACAACAATTCTATCAAGTCGTTCGCACTTGATAAGAACGCAAATCTATACATAGGAACCGACAACGGACTCTACAAATATTCACTTAGTGGGGACTTAACAAAATATGTACATGATTCCCGCAATATCAGGTCAATTTGTAACAATATCGTTTGGAGTGTCTTCTCTGATCAATATAATAATGTATGGTTGGGCACTGATTTAGGAGCAAACTTACTCCGAGCATCTTCCTGGTTCCAATATTTTCCTCTTTTCGACATAACAGGTATGAGTGACGGAAACTTGCTTCGCGTTATTACGCAAGATTCTCAAGGAATTTATTGGACGGGAGGTACCAATGGCTTAATTCGCCTCACCACTTTAAACTCAGAAAAAAACCAGAGTGCATGGTATCGTCCTTACGACACGAAATATCAAATATCACATAATAAAATTCGAAATGTATATGAGGATTCTGATGGAGATATTTGGGTAACCACAGACCATGGTTTTAACTTATATAATAAAACTACAGGACAATTCCGCAACTTCATACTCTACGACAAGACAGGGCAGTATTCCACAGCATGGTCATACGATATCCTTCTCGACAAGAGAGGAAAACTGTGGATATCATCCTATATAGGGGGTATCTTCGTAATTTCCAAGAATAAGTTACTACTTTCGAACGGAAAAGTTGAAGTAGAACGTCATATAAGCACTCTCAATGGTCTTCCAGGAATCCATGTTGGCAAAATGGTACAGGACAAGGCGGGAAAAATATGGGCATTAACCCAAGACCATGGCCTGGCTAGTATAAACCCATCCAATTATGCCGTCACAAAACATCCAGAGATGGGTAAGTCGGGCGTTTTATCACTCGACAGGAATGGCAATGCTGTTCTTAAAAATGTTATCGCTTCTTTCAAGGTTGTAGATAGTGAATGGGATGTCTTCGAAAAAGAATGCAAGATCAACAGAAAGAATGGAAATTTCGACTTCCTTATTCCAGAAGTTGAAGCTGCATCAGCTTTCTATTCAGAGAAAGATCAGTACGTTTACATTGCGGGAAATGATGGTTTGGTGAGAATCGATCCAAAAGCTTTCTCTGTTCCTGCAAAGTACGAACATCTCACCCTTTCAAAACTAACGGCGAACAGTAAGCCTTATGAGGGAAGCGACTCTTGCTTGAGAAAACTTAAGGAAATGGTAGTGAATTACGACGAAAACAACATTCGCATCTATCTCACTAATTTCCCTTACAACAATCATCCCACCTTCGTATTCGCCTACATGCTGGAAGGCAATGATGACCACTGGCAGTACAATCGAAATCGCAGGAACTATGTAAGTTACAACGGTCTTGCCCCTGGAGAATACCGCTTTGTGGTAAAGGCATTGAACGATAAGGGCGAACCAGGCACAGAGGTTTATTCGCTGAAAATCATTGTAAAACATCCTTGGTTTCTAACTTCTTGGGCAAAGATCTTCCACTTGCTTTTGCTCTTGCTGATTATCTACTCTCTGCGCAGAGCCTATATTTTCCGCAAACAGTGGAAGAATGAACGAAAAGAAAAGAGCAAATTGCAGCAGGCACCAGTAGTACATCTGATGTATTCCGACGATCAGCCATCCAACATCGAACTCGATCGCAAATTTTTGGAAGATGTATCAGCTATTGCCGAGGCTAACATCAGCAACAGTGACTTCAATGTAACTATGCTTCAGAATGAAGTAGGAATGGGTAGCAAGCAATTCTATCGAAGAATAAAGAAACTCACAGGTATGACACCTGTTGAATATCTACGAGACATCCGAATGAAGCGAGCAGCCATTATCTTGAAGGACGGTAACTACACCGTATCTCAGGTAATGTATAAGGTGGGCTATTCATCTCTCGGATACTTCTCGAAGTGTTTCCTTAAGGTTTACAACACTACTCCATCCGAATATACTAAACAAAATAAAGAGCAGGAGGAGAAACCTACTACTTAAAATATAAGGTCCATCGTTTGATGGACCTTTTACTTTAGCTAAAATTTCGAATAGCATTATATTGAAATGCAACATCAGGAAGGTCCATCAAACTTATAACAATCAGAGCGAGGATATCTACATCACCTTAAACCACCAACAAAAAATAAAATATTTTTCCAGCAAAAATAATAATGTTGAAATAGCTGCGTTATAAAAATGAGTATCAACTATTAATGTAATTTGCCTATGAAGTATTTTACTCCAGAAGATTTTAAACCATCCGAGAAAACACTTAACATCATAAGGCAGATAGCACACACCTACCGAGCCATTAAGGATAATGGTAGCAAAGAGGTGCTCTGTTTAAATTAAACCGTTGTTAAAACTAGTAAGATGGAAATTATTGTGTCTCCTTCTCTTCTGGCTGCCAATTTCTTGGATTTGACAGGGGAAGTGGAAATGATCAACCGAAGTGCAGCCAACTGGCTTCATATGGACATCATGGATGGTACCTTCGTACCAAATATGTCTTTCGGTTTCTCTGTTCTTAACGCTGTTGGCAAGGTCTGCCAGAAACCACTTGATGTTCACTTCATGGTGGTGAACCCAGAGAAATGGATTGAGCAGACAGCCAAAGCTGGTGCTGAAATGATGACTGTGCACTATGAGGCTTGCACACACCTACACCGCACTATCCAGCAGATTCATGACGCAGGCATGAAAGCAGGTGTTGCCTTGAATCCTGCCACTCCAGTTTCTGTACTCGAGGATATTATCGATGATGTGGACATGGTGCTGCTTATGAGTGTAAACCCAGGATTTGGTGGTCAGAAATTCATTCCAAACACCCTAAAGAAAGTTCGTCGTCTTCGCCAAATGATTACAGAGGCAAAGCGTAATGTCATCATCGAAATTGATGGTGGTGTGAATCTTGAAACGGGCGCACAACTCGTGGAAGCAGGTGCAAATGCATTGGTTGCCGGCAGTTTTGTGTTTAAGGCCGACAAGCCAGAGAGCATGATTCAACAGCTAAAGGAACTCCGTTAAAGCATTTCAAGAGTGATATTATTGTCCTTTGCCATTCTACGCATATTCAGGATGGCATAGCGCATACGTCCCAGACTGGTATTGATGCTTACATTGGTCATCTCGGCTATTTCCTTAAAGCTGAGCTGCTGATAGTAACGCATAAATACCACCTCACGCTGAGTAGGTGGAAGAAGGTTCATCATCTTCTTCACATCGCTCATCACCTGGGTATTTACGTAATCATTCTCGATACTGCCCGACTGAATATTCTTTCCACTCATATTGGAAAGGTCGTTCTCTTCTGTAGGTTCAATGATGTTCTTAGAACGTTGTTCACGATACCAATCCATAATGATATTGTGAGCAATACGCATACACCACGCGCTGAACTTGCCACTGGTGACGTATTTTCGCTGCTGTAATTTAGTGATGACCTTAATGAATGTTTCCTGGAAGAGGTCATCAGCAATATCATGGTCGTGAACCACGAACATTATATAAGAGAAGAGCTTAGTCTGATTGCGTGAAAGCAACAAATCGAAGGCTCGATTATTACCATCAATATACGCTAATGCCAACTCTTCGTCTGACATTTCCTGTAAATTCTTCATATTTATCTTTCTTTTTTCTTTATGAAGTAAACGTATATCCGATAGGCTTAAATTTTAATTAAGTTATTCGATTTGCAATATTGACAATGCAAATATAGAGTTTTTTTCATTTTCCGCCAAATTTTTAACATACAAAATACAATAAATACCTAAAAAATGCTATGTTTATATCGGAAATTCGTAATCGACAATATCTTTCATACCTGAAAATTTGAGATAGACGCATCTGTATCCCATCACCCTTAAAGCTTTATGAAGGTTTTCCGGATGGTCTTGAAGATTTAGCGCATTACGCATATTTCCATTCCTTAGTTTTACGATCATCATCTTTTCCAGATCTTTCTCATTTGGATCATCAGCGATGAGAATTGAGGTAGATCCTGCATTCCCGAAAGGTGGCTCAAGGGTGGTTCTATCATGTGAACGATAACATGTACCAACAATATAACCCTTTACCCAGACAAGAGCTGTAGTCCCACTGTTCAAATAGGTTTCAACATTCAGTTCATCTCCTGTGTTATATTTATCTGCAGTATTGTCTGTTCCCGACTCAGTATTTCCACCCGAGGAAGAGGAAGTATCGTTCTTACCAGCAGAGTCATCATCACCATCATTAACTTCCTTAGTGGGAGTATTTTCCTTACTCTGTAGTTCTATTTTTTCACACGACCCAAAAAATAATGTGCACAAGAGAGCACAAAACAAAATCTTCAATCTCATTTCTAGATTAATTCGTCCTGCCGCCATGTTTTACGGCAATGCAAAAGTAGCAAATATCGAGTAATTGACAAAATGTTTTGGCAAAAATATAGAAACAGGAGACAAAAAAGAGGTTGGCGCAGGATGCAACCAACCTCGAGGGAATGATTTCGAAAAAAACCGAAATCTAAAACTATGTAGCAAATATATACCTTATTATTGATAATTCCAAATTTTTTAGGCAAAAAGTGAACTTTTTAACATTGTGTGCGTGCTCAATTTAATTTATTTTATATATCTTTGCAGCCAAACGACAAACTATCTACTTAGTAGCCTAACAACAAACAAATATATCAATTTAAGCATGAAGTATTTTAAGACCTTACTTTTGGCTCTTCTTCTGCCTATGTGTGCATTCGCCGGAGGGTGGAACGAGACCGAGTACAAACAGATCGAAAAAAGCATTCAACAGCCTGTTTTTGCAGAAAAAGATTTTGTCATCACAAAATATGGTGCCAAGACAACTGCCTCTGCGGCTGTAAATCAGAAAGCCATTAACAAGGCCATTGCTACTGCCAACAAAAAAGGTGGTGGTAATGTGATTATTCCTGCTGGTACCTTTAATACAGGTGCCATCACTCTTCTTAGCAATGTAAACCTCGTTGTAAGCGAGGGTGCAACTCTCCACTTCGCTTTTGAGCCAAAGCTCTACCCTCTTGTTCGCACATCATGGGAAGGTCTTGGTCTCTGGAACTACAGTCCTTGTATCTATGCCTACAAGGCTACCAACATTGGTATTACCGGTAAGGGTACTATCGATGGTGGTGGTAACAACGAAACCTGGTGGCAGTGGAATGGTAAGGATACTTTCGGTTACAAGAAGGGCATCACTCAAGAGTGCCAAAAGCATGGCTCTCGCGCTAAACTGCTGAAGCAGGCTGAGGATGGTGTACCTTTCGACGAGCGTAAATATGGTATGGGACAGGGTCTTCGCCCTCAGCTCATCAACTTCGTACGCTGTGAGACTATCCTTATTAAGGATGTGAAGCTCTATAATTCTCCTTTCTGGGTAATTCACCCACTTCTTTCAAAGAACATCACTGTGGATGGTGTTTACATCTGGAATGAAGGTCCTAACGGTGACGGTTGCGACCCTGAGGCATGTGAGAACGTACTGATTCAGAACACTATCTTCCACACAGGTGATGACTGTATCGCCATCAAGAGTGGACGTAATAACGACGGTCGCCTCTGGAACCAGCCTTCCAAGAACATTATCATCCGTAACTGTAAGATGGAAGATGGACATGGCGGTGTAGTAATCGGTTCAGAGATCTCAGGCGGTTGCGAGAACGTGTATGCAGAAAACTGTCATATGGACTCTCCTAATCTGGAGCGTGTATTGCGTATCAAGACCAACAACTGTCGTGGTGGTTTGATCCAGAATATCAACATGCGAAACATCACTGTTGGACAGTGTAAGGAGGCTGTTGTAAAGATCAACCTAGACTATGAGCCAAAGGAGATATGCTACAGAGGTTTTGAACCTGCAGTTCACAATGTGAACGTGGAAAACGTTACTAGCAACAAGAGTGAATATGGTGTTCTCGTGATTGGCTTGAACAATGTAGAGAATGTATATGATATCAACATCAAGAACTGTAAATTCAATGGCGTTTACAAGAAGCCTGTTGAGATTACTGGTAAGACACGCGATATCAAGTTTGAGAACCTCTTCATCAACGGCAACCTCATCCTGAGCAAGGGTGACGAACCATACAAGAACTACAGCGAGTGGCTCACCTACAGTGAGATGCAGCGTGTAGCTCACCCATACCTCCTCGACTTCTCAAGCAAGCCAAAGTGGAGCTATGTAATGGGTATTGAAATGGAAGGAATGCTCGACACCTATCTTAAATATGGTGGTGACAAGATCATTGAATACCTGAAAGAGTATCCTGAGAAGATGATTGACGCACAGGGTAATGTAACAGGTTACAAATATGATGATTTCAATCTCGACAACATCCGCACAGGAAAGTTTATTTTCCGCATGCAGGACATCGATCCTCGTGAGGGCAACGTAAAGGCTATGGCTACTTTCTTCAAGCAGTTGCAGAAGCAGCCTCGCACAAAGGAAGGCGTTTACTGGCACAAGGCTATCTATGCGAACCAAGTATGGCTCGACGGTATCTTCATGGGCTTGCCTTTCTACTGCAACTATGCTGTCAAGAACCTGAAACCTAAGAAGGCTCAGAAGATTCTCGACGACGCAGTTGACCAGATGGTGAAGACAGACGCTCGCACTTTCGACGATGCAACAGGTCTCTGGAAGCATGCTTGGGATGAGACACATTCACAGTTCTGGGCTGACAAGGAGAATGGCAAAAGTCAGCACACTTGGGCCCGCGCTCTCGGATGGTATGTAATGGCCATGACAGAGTGCTTGGATGTTATGCCAGACGATTATGCACGCCGTGACGAGGTGATCAACCTTCTGAACAAGGCTATGCAGGCAGTTGTAAACTATCAAGACAAGAAGACTGGTGTATGGTATGACGTGATGGACGTTAGAAGCGATAAGAACTATCTCGAGTCTACAGCCAGCAGCATGTTCGCTTATGTATTGCTGAAGGGTGTTCGCAAGGGATATCTCGACGATTCTTTCAAGGAGGCTGGCATTAAGGCTTATAAGGGAATCCTCGATAACTTCATCAGAGTAAATGGCGACAAGAGCATCAGCCTCACCAATTGCTGTTCAGTATCAGGTCTTGGCCCTGGCCCTGGCCCATACGTAAAGGCAGGCAAGGAAAACTACAAGCGTGACGGAAGCTTTGAATACTATATGAGCGAGCCTGTACGCGACAACGACCCTAAGGGTGTTGGTCCTTTCATCTGGGCATCACTCGAATATGAGGCACTCAACAAATAAGGTACAAAACCTAAACAGATAATGAAAAAAGTATTAGCTATGATGGCTGCTGCACTAATAAGCACAGCAGCCATGGCTCAAGCTCCAGCCTTCCCAGGAGCAGAAGGTCACGGTAGATACGTGACTGGAGGTAGAGGTGGTGAAGTCCGCCATGTTACCAACTTAAACGACTCGGGTGAAGGCTCACTTCGTGCTGCAGTAAGTGATGGCGCAAAGAAAATCATCGTTTTTGATGTGGCTGGCGTTATCGCTCTTGACTCTGAACTCAAGATGGGTGCTAATACCACTATCGAGGGACAGACTGCTCCTTTCCCAGGCATCACTCTCAGATATAATACAGTTAGACCTGGAGGAAACTCCATCATCCGTTTTATCCGTTTTCGCCGTGGCGCAGAAAGAAATTCCAACGATGGAGCAGATGCAACATGGCAGCGCAATCTTAACGGTTTGATTCTCGACCACTGCTCTATGAGCTGGAGTACAGATGAGTTGGCTTCTTTCTATGACAACAACAACTTCACTATGCAGTGGTGTATGTTGGGTGAAGGCCTGAATGCCGGTCATAGTAAGGGTGCTCATAGCTATGGTGGTATTTGGGGTGGTAAGCTTGCAAGTTTCCACCACAACTTCCTCGGCTTTGTTCAGAACCGCGCACCTCGCTTCTGCGGTGCCCGCTATAACTGGACAGGATACAAAAGCAACGAGAAATACAAGGATGGCACTTACCAGTGGGAAAATGCTGTTCAGGCAGAGAATGTAGACTTCCGCAACTGTGTAATGTATAACTGGGGTACTGGTGGCTGCTATGGAGGTCCTGGTGGTGGTTACATCAACATTGTAAACAACTACTACAAGGCAGGTCCTGGCACAAGCAACAAAACCCGTGTAACACAGATTGATGCGGCTAATAGCGGCAATTCTGAAGACAACAGTACCTATTGGGGACTTTCCAGCCGTTACTACATCAACGGAAACTACGTAACAGCGGCACCTGAACCACAGAACTATGACTGGAAGGGTGTAACTTACAGCGGTGAATTCTACGATGTAGATGGAGAAAAATATTGCGAGGATTCAACTCACTTCTATGGAAAGAACTTCGCTGACACAGCAACCATCAATGTTGCTATTACAGCATTTCGTAAGGAAGGACACAGAACAATTGTTGACACACTTGGCTATCGTGACGCACGACTTGTAAAGGTAAAACTTGACAAGGAAGGTGCACCAATTGGTGAGATCACCACTCACTCAGCCGAGAATGCTTATGATGCAGTACTCGCTTATGCAGGTGCAAGCCTTTTCCGAGATGCCATCGACAAAGGCTATGTAGATCAGACTATTGCTGGTGAGGCATGGTATAGCGGAAGTGTTCAGACAACCACAAAGGGCATCATCGATGTTTCAGAAGACAATAAGGCTTACTACGATGAGACTACTGAGGGCTGGACTGGCACAAAGAACACCTTCACTGATGCAGATAATGATGGAATGCCTGATGAATGGGAGGTTGCAAATGGATTGAATCCTAATGATGCTAGCGATGCAGTTACCTATACACTCGACAGCAAAGGCTACTACACCAACATCGAGGTATACGCCAACAGTTTGGTAGAGGAATTGGTAAAAGCAGAGAATGCAACAGGTGAAGCTAACTTTACAGAGTATTTCCCTGAGGTTATCGCACCAGTAAGTGCAGGTATTGACAACACAGATATCGACTTAGAAGCAGCAAGCACCACCTATTATAATATAGCAGGTCAGCGTGTGGATGCTAGCACAAGAGGAATTATCGTAGTAAAGAAGACTTTTGCTAATGGTAAAAGCATCGTTAAGAAAGTCATTCGATAATCACAAATAAATAGTTCTTGTTGCAAAAGTTAAGTTATTGCAACTCAAAAACTAAGTTATTTCTAATTAAAAGCTAAGTTATTGCAAAGCAATAGCTTAGCTTTTATCATTTATAAAAAGACACTAAACGCAGCTAACAAAAATGTAATAGTTTTTAATCGTAAATGATAATTAACAGAAAATACAAGCTAGTTATCGATATTTTTCTTATCTTTGCAAAAATTAAAATACACATACGCATTACACACTTAACATTTAAAATAAAATCAAAGGTTATGAACAAAATTTTACGCTATTCATTAGTAGCCGTATTGGCTCTAGTTTCTAACTTCACTTTCGCTCAGGAAGTAACATTTGACTTCAACAAGGATGGTCTTTCTTACTTTGAGGGTATCACCGAAGCATCTACAAGCAATAGTAAGGCTGGTGATATCACTGAGGCAAAGACAGCAACTATCGAGAGTTACACATTAACAGTATCTCCTGCTTCTGGCAAGACTGCGAACCGACTGTGGAAAACAAACAATGGTCCTCAGCTTCGTATCTATGACGGAACTATCACAATCAGCTCTAAAACAGCCTTCTCTCAGGTAACTTTCAACACAGCTACTTTCAATGCTCCAACATCAAACATCGAAGGTAAGTTTGTTAAGAACACATGGGCAGCAAAGAAGGTTGCAAAGAGTGTTACTTTCGCATTCTCAAAGTCTGCACAGATCAACTCTATCACTGTTAACACAGAACTCACAGTAGATACAACTACAAAGGTTGTTGAGACAGTAGGTAAGGGTACTTTCGAAAACCCATACACTGTAGGTGATGTACTTGTTCTTGATGAGGCTGATGCAACTCCAACTTCTGAGGTTTATGTTGCTGGTATTGTAACTTCTGATGAAATCAAGTATACAGAAGATTATGGACAGTTGGACTACTATATCGTTGATAAGGCAGGAAACACAGACAAGGTTATGGTATACAACGGTCTTGGCGTAGATAAGGCTAAGTTCACATCTGCAACTGACCTTAAGGAGGGCGACAAGGTTGTAGTTTATGGTAAACTTAAGAACTACAAGGGCACTATGGAGCTCGATCGTGGCAACTACCTCGTAACTCTGAACACAACTGTTTCTGGCATCAATGAGATCAAGAATGTTGCAGCTAACAACGCAGTAGTTTACAACCTCGCAGGACAGCAGGTAAGCAAGAACTTCAAGGGTGTTGTCATCGTTAATGGCAAGAAGTTCATCCAGAAATAAAAACTATAATAAAAATACAATAACACTATATTTTGGGCGGTTCTAATAAAAAAAGAACCGCCTTTTTTTATAACCCAAAATTATCAACCAACTAATTGTAATCGTAATGTTTAACCAGATCAAAACTATTGCCCTACTGCTACTTGTAACTGTGAGTACATACGCACAGGGCCCAAACAATTCAGGCACTTATTACAAGAATGCCAACGGTAAAGAAGGAAAAAACCTGAAGACCGCACTTTTCAACATCATCTCCACTCACACGCAGCTCACCTATTCTGCCTTGTGGGAAGCCTACAAAACAACCGATGTTAGAGAAGATGGCTACATTTGGGATATTTACTCCAATGCTACTAAATATGTTCCTGGTGGAAAACAGCAAGGTGTAAACTATTCAGTAGAAGGCGACAGCTACAATCGCGAACACAGTATGCCTAAGAGTTGGTTTCACAATGAATACCCTATGTATACAGACCTCTTTCATCTGATGCCTTCGGATGGGTATGTCAATGGAAGAAGAAGCAATTTTCCTTTTGGAGAGAACAATGGTGAAATCTTTAGTTCTAAAAACAACTACAGTAAATTGGGAAAATGTCTCACAAAAGGTGGATTAGGAACTGTATTTGAGCCAAATGATGAGATGAAAGGCGACCTCGCACGGAACTATTTCTACATGGCTACAGCCTACGAGGACAAAATAGCCGACTGGTCATCGGCTGACGGAAATGGTGCTGAAATCTTTGCTGGCAACAGCTATCCTTGTTATCTGGACTGGCAATTGGATATGCTTCTGCGCTGGGCAAAGAACGACCCTGTAAGCAAGAAGGAGACAGAGAGAAATAATGAGGTTTACAAACTTCAAAAGAATAGAAATCCATATATCGACTATCCTGGTTTGGAACAATATGTATGGGGAGGCATGCGCACTACATCCTTTGAATACGAAGGATATAAAGGTGTAAGCACCTGGACTGATTATAGCGGTAATACAATTTCAAGCGATCCTTATAACCCTTCAAATCCAGACACTCCATCAGACCCAACAGAAGATCCAGATGTTACGCCATCTGAAGGACAGAACCTATACACTAAGGTTACAACAGCAGAAGACTTGAAGGCCGGACAAAAATACATTCTAGTTTACGAAAAGGACAAAGAAGGTATGGCACTTAGCGATTGGAATAAAGGCAAGACTAGCTATAGCAAGAACGTGAAAGTTACCATCAACAACAATACTATCAGTACAGCTACCGGCTCAGCAAATGCACACGAGATTGTATTGGGCGGCAACAGCAATGGCTGGACCCTCTACGACGTAAGTGATAAGACTTACTATCAATGGGTTAGCGGAAACTCACTCGAACAGACCACAACCATTAGTGATGCAGCAAAGTGGACTATTACCATATCAAATGACAATGCTCTTATAACAAACGTAGGCGACAATACAAGATCGATTTACTACAATTCTGGCAGTCCTAGATTTGCCTGCTACTTAGCAAGTAGTAAGCAGAAGAGTGTTGCCCTCTATCAATATACAGCCACAACAGAAATTCAAAAAGCAAAAATTGATGAGGGAGGAGTTTGGCTGAATGTATATTCCATTGATGGACGCCTCGTCCGCAAGCACGTAAGATACGAAGAAGCCTTCAAGGGTCTTGAAAAAGGAATATATATTGCAAATAATCGAAAAATCTTAATACAGTAAGATAAAATCAAAAAACTTGCTTAAAAAAGACGGTTTTTCTTAATAGAAAAATCGTCTTTTTCTTTGATATATAATGAAAAAGGTGTAACTTTGTCCACAACAAACTATCAACGTAAATCAAGAATAAAATTAAACTCTTATAACACTTTAAATTTTAACTAACCTTCAAATTATGAGAAGAAATTTACTCAAATTTGGTATGTTATGCTTGATGACGCTTGTAACTTTGGTTGCAAACGCTCAGGACGTAACAGCAACATGGGATTTTCAGACCATGGCACAAGGTGCAGTTAACATTCAGAACGCAACAGGTACTGTTAAATCGAATGTTGACGGCATTGTTTTGACTGTAGATGCTACCAACAATGGTAAGCTATGGTCACGTGGTGGTGATGCTCAGTTCAATGCAGGTACCATTATTCAAGTTCCTGTAAAGTCAACTAGCGACCAAGTATCAGTAACCAGCTATCCAGGCTACTTCAAATACACAGTAGGTGGAGCAGCAGCTGACGCTAATACTTATTCTGTAAAGGCAAAATCTGCCGATGTTAAGCAAGGTTATGTTGCAATCGTTGCAACAGCAGAAGCTTATCTCTACTCTATCACTGTCGTTCAGGCAGGTCAGCTTTCAGAGAAACCTCTCTACAAGCAGGACTTCGCATCTTGGAAAGCTATCGGCGACTATTCAGCAGGTACTTATTCAACTACTACAAAGTACTCTAAGGAAAAACTCACCATCACAACAAAAGGTACAAACGTTTACCCAACATCCGATGACAAGAAGATTGGTATCACTGGTTATTTGATGGCAGGTAAATATGATGGCGAGACAAAGGTTCCTGCAGAAATCGTAATCTCAGCACTTGCCAACATCAGTAAGGTTGATTTCACACAGTATGCTACTGGTAGCAACCGTGGATGGAAAGTATGGGCTAAGGGTGAAGGCGATGCAGACTGGGTTCTGGTAAGTGAAACTCCAGTTTCTGGTTCTAAGACATTCACAAACACTACTGCACAGGTAAACAGAAACAATGTTCAGTTGAAGTTCACTAACCTCGCTGAAAAGCAGAATGCTTACATGAGCGACCTCGTAATCTATGGTAAGGTTGACCTGAGCAAGAATCCTGCTCTCAACACATTTACTGCAAATGGTACAGAGTATGTTGCTGCTGACGTATTCGAGGAAGATGCTGATGGCAACTACGTTACAACTGTAGAGGTTAGCAAGAAAGCTACAATGATCAGCAAGAGCAACCCTATCAAGGCAACAGCAACTGCTGGCACAATTGGCACAATCACTTATACAGATGTTAAGAGTACAGCCAACGGCACAAAGACAGAGACAAAGGTTTCTTTCCCTATGACTCTTGGTGACGCTAAGATCAACTATATCATCAACTTCGTTTGGAAGCCTGATTATACAGTAAACTACTATGATGTAGACAACACTACTATCGTTGCTACTCAGAAGGTTGAGAAGGATGCAGCTATCGCTACATTGAACAATGGCAGCAAGGTAACTGTTGCTAACGGTAACAAGTTCCGCGGATGGTTGCTCAGCACAGCCAAGGATCAGAAGGCAGATGCAAAGACTGTTATTTCAAAGAACCCTACAAGTCTTTATGCACTTGTAACAGATATTGAAGGTGACGATAAGAACGATCGTTACGTTTACAACTTCAAGAACCAGTACTTCTATCCAGAAGACCACGATGCACTTAACATCGGTACAGGTGCATACTACCATGGTGGTCAGCATGGTTGGGCACAGAGCGGAAGCTTCTCTGTAAAGGTAACAGGAAATGCTACAATCATCTACGAAGCATGCAAGTTCAACAATGGCGACATCACCGTTAAGGACGCTGCAGGTAAAACAGTTGCAACAATCGCTAAGTCTGATAAGGATGGCGAGCAGACTGTTATCAAGTACACAGGTAAGGCTACTACCCTTACATTCAGCTTCACAGGAAGCGCATACTCTCATTACATGACTGTCATCAACACTGGTGATAGTGAAATTGCTAAGAATGCTCAGGGTTACTATGTAGCAACTCCAAGTGATGGCAACAGCCTCCTCAGCATCTTTGATATGATTAAGTTGAACGAGGATGGTAGCAGCCGCGTTAAGATCTTCCTTCCTAACGGAACATACGATCTTGGCAAATTGGTTGAAACCGACTTCCCAACAAACAACATCTCACTCATTGGTCAGAATATCGACAAGACTATCATCGTAACAACTCCAGATAAGAGTATCGAGGGTCTTGGTACTGCAGATATGTTCTTCAATACAAAGAGCAACATCTATGTTCAGGATCTTACATTGAAGAACGCACTCGACTACTATGGTTCTGGTGCTGCAGGTCGTGCTGCTGTATGGCAGGATAAGGGTAACCGCACTATCTTCAAGAATGTGAAGATGCTTTCTTATCAGGATACATACTATAGCCAGAACAACGCTCAGCAGTCTTATTTCGAGAATAGTGATATTCACGGAACTGTAGACTTCATCTGCGGTGGTGGTGATGTACGCTTCCAGGATTGTACCATCTCTCTTGAGCCACGTTCAACTAACGGCACAGGTGGTCGTACAATTACTGCTCCTACAACAACAACTAAGTTTGGTTATGTATTCGACAACTGTAAGATTGTTGACCTTGCAAACGGTAAGGGTGACTGGAACTACGGTCGCACATGGCAGAACAACCCTGTAACTGTATTCTTGAACACAACACTCGACGACAACGCAGCTAAGACAATCATTTCTACTCGTTGGAATCCTCAGGGTATGAACGGAACTAAGGTGAAAGTATTCGGCGAGTACAACACCAAGAATGCTGCAGGCAGTGTAATCTCTCCTACAAGCAGCAAGCTCACTTGCAATGGTGCAACTACAGAGACTATCCTCACTGAGGCACAGGCTAAGGAATACAGCTATGCTAAGATGTTCACTAACTGGGATCCTTACACATTGGCTAAGAGCCTCGCTCCTGCTACCGTAAAAGCAACAACAGGTAAGATTACTTGGAATGCTGTTAGTGGTGCTACAGCTTACGCTATCTTCAACAACGGTACATTCGTAGCTATCGTTGATGGCAAGACTACAAGTTACACTGTATCTGGCGATGCTTCTAAGTACACTGTTCGTTCTGCTAACGAAATGGGTGGTTTCGGTTATGAGACCATTAAGGATTATACTGATGGTATCGATGCTACAGAAGCAGTTAACAGCAAGGTAGTTGCAGTTGAGTTTTTTACAGCAGGTGGTGCAAAGACCGCCATTCTTAGCAAAGGTGTAAACCTCGTTAAGAAAACTTATGCTGACGGAAGTCAGGTTACTTCAAAAGTAATTGTAAAGTAAGGAAAAACCACCTCTGCAAAAGAGGTTAAGGTTAAATAATACCAAAAGGTCTGAAGTCTCAATTGAACTTCAGACCTTTTTCTATATCTATCCATAAACGATACTCAAAAGTCGTAATTCTTTAAATTTTAACTAAAAACATTTTCGTAAAGAGAAAAAAGGTATTACCTTTGCGATTCGAAAAGGTAAAAAGGATTAATTTTAGAAGAAATATCTAATCTAATAAACAAATAATAATTAATGTATGTCTGGTAATTTGAATTGTATTCGAATTGCGCTGATATCTATATTGTGTCTAGTCGTAGGCACTTTATCTGCGCAAACAGTCAATGGAACAGTCGTAGACGGAGAGGGTACACCAATTATTGGTGCTACTATCATCGAGGACGGACAGCCTACTAATGGTGCTGTTACTGACATCGATGGAAACTTCTCTATCCGACTGAAAGGTGGTAAGAACACACTCGTTGTTTCATACGTAGGTATGAAGGCAGAGCGTGTTGCGCTCGAAGGTAGAAGTTATGTAAAAGTAACAATGGCCGAAGATGAGCATAGTTTGAACGACGTTGTCGTAATTGGATATGGTACAGTAAGAAAGAAGGATCTCACCGGTTCTGTATCTTCTGTTTCAGCCAAAGACATCGCAAGCGTTCCTGTAAGCAATGTAAGTGAAGCACTTACTGGTAAGCTTCCAGGTGTTTCTATCACAACCACAGAAGGTGCTCCTGACGCAGAAGTCAAGATCCGTGTTCGTGGTGGTGGTTCTTTGTCTCAGGACAACTCCCCTCTTTACATCGTAGATGGATTCCCTGTTGCATCCATCAGCGACATCGCTCCTTCTGAAATCGAGACAATCGACGTATTGAAGGATGCTTCATCAACAGCTATTTACGGTGCTAGAGGTGCTAATGGTGTTATCATCATTACTACTAAGAGCGGTTCAGAAGGTAAGATTCTGGTTAACCTCAATGCCAGCATTGGTTGGAAGAAGGTAACCAAGAAGCTTAAGACTCTGGATCCTTACAATTATGCACTCTATCAGTATGAATTGGATACTGACGACAATCATTCCTATGGTAATTACGACGATCTCGCAAGCTATAAGAATGTAGCTGGAAACGATTTCCAGGATGCAATTTTCGGTCGTACAGGTGTTCAGAAGCAGTACAATGCAAATGTTAGTGGTGGTAGCAAGGACTTCAAGTTTAATGTTGGTATCTCTCACAACGATGAGAAATCAATCATGTTGGGTTCAGGCTATAACAAGAACAACATCAACACAAAGATCAACGCAAACATCAACAAGTGGTTATCGGTAGATTTCACTGGTAGAATTGCTTCCAGCAAGGTTGATGGTCTTGCAGGTGGTGCTGACAAGAATGAGTCTTCTGCAGCTAACAGTATTGTAGCTAACAGTCTTCGCTGGCGTCCTATCGAGCCTGTTGTTTCTGAAGGTGATGACGAGGAAAGCAATACTTCTGCACAACGTAACCCTCTTGATCGTTTGCTTGCAACATACCGTAAGAAAGATCGTTTGAACCAGGCCTATAACGGTGGTTTAAACTGGAAGCCTTTCCGCAATGTTACTTTCCGCACTGAGTTTGGCTATACTTGGGATAGAGAGTATGATGATCATGCTTGGGCAGCTGATGCTGTAACTACTTCAAAATATGGTTATAACGGCAAGCCACAGTCTCGCTTTGAAACCGACAAGCTAGAATCATGGCGTAATGCTAATACTTTCACATACGATAACGACCATATTTTGGATGGCCGTGACCACATTAATGTGATGGTAGGTCAGGAGTGGAGCAGCCAGAAAGAGAAAACTATTTACAATACCTCTGTAAATTACCCTTCTACTTTCACAACTTCTGATGTACTTGCCTATAATCTTATTGGTACACCTCTTCCTAACGAGAACTACATCTATGCTAATGATAACCTCTTGTCATACTTTGGTCGTATCAACTACACCATCGCCGACAAGTATTTGGCAACCGTAACCTTCCGTGCTGATGGTTCTTCAAAGTTCGGATCTGGTCACAGATGGGGATACTTCCCTTCAGTTGCATTGGCATGGCGTTTGAACGAGGAAGAGTGGTTGAAGAACGTAAATGGTCTTACCAACTTGAAGCTCCGCTTGAGCTATGGTACTGCAGGTAACAACCGTATCCAGTCAGGTTTGCTCAACCTATCCTACCTCTTGTCTGGAAATGCTGGTAAGCACCCTGGTTTTGACGAGGAAAACGCAACTATGCTTCAGCATGGAGAACGTCTTAACAACCCTAATTTGAAGTGGGAGACCACAACAACCCGTAATGTCGGTATCGACTATGGTTTCTGGAACAACCGAATCAACGGTAGTTTGGATTTATATTGGAATACAACCTCTGATTTGTTGATGGATGTAAACATCCCAACAGGTTCTGGTTATACTAAGCAGATGCAGAACTTCGGTGAGACCTCTAACAAGGGTATCGAGTTCTCTATGAACACAGCTATTATTCAGAACAAGGATTTCAACTTGAATTTCGACTGGAACGTAGCTTGGAATACTAACCGCATTGAGAAGCTCAAGACTAATAATGTATATATGAGCAGTAACTTTGCTGGTAGTTTCGTTAGCCGTTATGAGGACTACCTTATCACAGAAGGTGGTAAGTTGGGTGAAATCTGGGGCTACAAGACCAACGGTTTCTTCACTGTATATAATCCAGCAACAGGAACAGGCGACCTAGTATTAGATGGTACTACATGGAAGCTTCGTGATGGTTTGAAGGACAATAGTTACAGCTATACAGGTGGTTCACTCTATCCAGGTACTTTGAAGCTTGAGGTAGATGAGAATGGCACCCCAGTTAAGCAGCGTTTGGGTAACAGTATTCCTGATGTAGTTGGAGGTTTCGGCTTTAATGGAAATCTTGGAAACTTCGATTTCAACTTCTACTTCACATACTCATTGGGCAACCAGATTATCAATGGTACAAAGTTAGTTAACTCTTACTACCAGGGTTCTCAGAAGAACTACAACCTAGTAGATGAGTTCAACATCAACAACCGTTACACATGGATTGACCCAGCAAATGGTATGAATATCGGTCGTCCAACCAATGACATTATTGCAGCATACGGTAGTGCAGATGCACTTATGCAGCGCCTTAATGAGTTGAATGCAAATGCATCTATCTGGAACCCTGCAGCTTCTGCCGGTATGCCAATCACAGACTGGGCAGTAGAAGATGCCTCATTCCTTCGCATGCAGAATCTCACAATTGGTTACTCACTTCCGAAGAGTTTACTTAAGAGTGTATACATCACTAACTTGCGTCTCTACTTCACAGCCTACAACCTCTTTACTGTAACAGGTTATAGCGGTTATGACCCAGAAGTTGATACAAGCAGCAAGAACAATCCTATGACACCAGGTATCGACTATGCAGCATACCCTAAGAGCCGCAGCTTCGTTGCAGGTGTTAACGTAACATTCTAATAAAAAGAGAAGAAAAGATGAAAAAGATATTATCAATATGTGCACTCGCTATTGGAGCTATTAGTCTTACTTCTTGCGAAGACTTCCTTGATCAGACTTCACCTTCTGAGATGAGTCATGAGAATACCTTCAATAATGAGTATTTCACAAGCATCGCTGTCAACAAGGCTTACGGTGACCTTACTCAGGACCGTACCTACTCACAGGACCTTGCGATTATTTACAACTTGAATACCGACGTTGAGCTCATCGACGGTCTTGGTAGTTCAAACTCTACATCCGCTCGTGATCGTGGTACAATGAACTACAACGCAACTCCTACCAGTTTCTCTAATATGGCAGGAACATGGACTGCAATGTACCAGACTATCGAGGACTGTAACCTCATCATCGATGGTGTTGAGAAGAGTACAAATGCAGATAACACAACCATGAAGCAGTACCTTGGCGAGGCTAGAGCTATTCGTGCAATGGTTTACTTCGATTTGTTGAGAATCTTCGGCGACATTCCAATGAAGCTGGAACCAACAAAGCCAGACCTGAGCAACGCTTATATCGGCAAGACTGATCGTGATGTCATCATGGACAGCTTAATGGTAGACCTTGAGAAGGCAGTTAATGAACTTCCATGGGCTGGCGAAAAAGGCTTAACTACAGAGCATGCTAATAAGGGTTATGCTCACGCTCTCCTTGCACAGATTGCCTTAACAAAGGCAGGATGGGCAATTCGTGAAAGCGCAAAGAGCGGCTACGAAACAGCAACTGAGTCTGATCCAACCTATCCAACTCAGCGTCCTGACGCAGCAACCCGCAAGTCACTCAACGAACTTGCATTGAAGCATCTCTCTGCTGTTATCACTAGCGGCAAGCACAATCTCAACCCATCTTTCAAGGATGAGTGGTACAAAATCAACCAGTTGGTACTCGACAAGCAGTATCAGGAGAATGTATTCGAGATTCCTATGCTCCAGAACGTAAGTGGTGAGCTTGGCTATACTGTAGGTTACCGTTTGAATGGTGTAACAAATGAATATGGTTACTCTAACTCATCTGGTAAGGTGAAGTTAACAGCTAACCTCTTCTATTCTTATAAGGAAGGTGACAGCCGTCGCGACATCACAGTAGCCTCATCACAGATTACAGCAGATAAGAAGACTGCAGCCGCAAAAGAAGCAATGCTTGGCAACAAGCCTTTCGAGCTTTATGTTGGCAAGTGGGATCCTCGTATGGAAAACGAAACTTGGCTTGCTCAGAATAAGGCTGCTTCAGCTAAGCACCTTACAGGTATCAACCCTGTAAAGATTCGTTATTCTCAGATTCTTCTCTGGTATGCTGAGGTAATGAACGAGCTTGCTGGTGCTGATGGCCGTTACAATGGCGATGCAGGTATCACAGCTCGTCAGGCACTTGCCTTGGTTCACAATCGTGCATTCGAGAATAAGTCTGAGGCTCAGAACTATATCAACGGAATCGCTGCTAACAAGAATGCTTTCTTCAACGCTATCGTTGATGAGAATGCATGGGAGTTGGCTGGCGAGGGTGCCCGCAAGTGGGACCTCATCCGTTGGAACCTCTTGGCAAGCAAGACTAAGCAGATGCAGCTTGACTACCTCAACAATCTTGAGAATGGTACTTTCCAGAAGAAGGTTTACTTCAACTATGCTAATGATGCCAAGACTCAGATCGACATGTCTAGTGTAACTTGGAATGGTCTTTCTGATGGCAAGACTGAGGATGATTACCAGGGCAGCACAGATTCATACGGCAAGGAGAATGACACACAGAAGGGTGATTACCTTTCAAACATCTCTAATGGTTTGATTGGTGTATTCAATCCTACTACTAAGCAGTGGGCAGCACCAGCTAGTGGTGTTATCAACCGCTATATCATGCCTATCCCTAGCACAATCATCAGCGACTATAATGGTGTACTTCACAACTCTTATGGTTTTGGTGATTAATTCCAAAAATAGGCGAAATGAAATCAATTTAGAAGCAATTCTA
This sequence comes from uncultured Prevotella sp., assembly GCA_905236815.1. Classification (GTDB taxonomy): domain Bacteria; phylum Bacteroidota; class Bacteroidia; order Bacteroidales; family Bacteroidaceae; genus Prevotella. The sequence continues at coordinate 22,313 of CAJOPE010000084.1, forward strand.
ACAATTTTATAGCATACAAGGCGAAAATCTTACGGATTTTCGCCTTTTTCATTTATTTTATTTATCTTTGTAGCAGAAGTGAATAAAATAATAAAAGACTATGAAACAAAAGAAATTCTTACTCAACGAAAACGATATCCCTACATCGTGGTATAATATCCAGGCAGATATGCCTAACAAACCACTTCCTCCTATCAATCCTGCAACAAAGGAGCCTATGACTGCTGATGATCTGAGTCACATTTTTAATAAGGAGTGCTCTAAGCAGGAACTCGATACTGAGCATGCTTGGATTCCTATTCCAGATGAGGTTCGCGAGAAGTACACTTACTATCGTTCTACTCCTTTGGTTCGCGCCTATGCTCTTGAGGAGGCACTTCACACAAAGGCTCACATTTACTTTAAGAATGAATCTACCAACCCACTGGGTTCTCACAAGATAAACTCAGCTCTTCCTCAATGCTATTATTGTAAGGAGGAGGGCGATACCAATGTTACGACCGAGACTGGTGCTGGCCAGTGGGGTATGGCATTAAGTTATGCTGCAAAACTTTATGGTTTGGAAGCTGCTGTCTATCAGGTAAAAATCACTATGCAGCAGAAGCCTTACCGCTCTACCGTGATGCGCACATTCGGTGCTACTGTCGAGGGCTCACCTTCTATGTCTACCCGAGCTGGTAAGAATATCATCACTAAGGATCCTAGACATCCAGGTTCTTTGGGTACAGCCATCAGTGAGGCTATCGAGTTGGCTACTACAACTCCAGGCTGTAAATACACCCTTGGTTCTGTGCTCAACCATGTAGCCCTTCATCAGTCAGTTATCGGTTTGGAAGCTGAGAAACAAATGGAAATGGCAGGTGAATATCCTGACAAGGTGATTGCTTGCTTTGGTGGAGGTAGCAACTTCGGCGGTTTGGCATTCCCATTCATGCGTCATATATGGGATGGTACACACAAGGATACCGAGTTCATTGCAGCCGAGCCAGCTAGCTGTCCTAAACTGACAAGAGGTAAGTTTGAGTATGATTTCGGTGACGAGGCAGGTTATACCCCATTGCTCCCTATGTACACATTGGGCCACGATTTCAAGCCATCCAACATCCATGCAGGTGGACTTCGCTATCATGGAGCTGGTATGATCATCAGTCAGCTCATCAAAGATGGCTATATGCATGGTGTCGACATCCCACAGCTTGAGACTTTCCAGGCTGGTATGCTCTTCGCTCAAACCGAGGGTATCATTCCTGCTCCTGAAAGCACCCACGCTATCGCTGCTGTTATCCGCGAGGTAAAGAAGGCTAACGAGGAGGGCACAGCTCCAGTTATCCTATTCTGCTTGAGCGGTCATGGTCTCATAGATATGCCATCTTATGAGTCATACATCAATGGCGACCTCACCAACTACACCGTAACAGATGAGGAAATCAGCGAGAACCTCAAGAGTGTTCCTGAAGTAGATATGGATAAAATTAAACGACAATAAGAATTAGAAGCTTGGTGCAAATGCATCAAGCTCCATGAAACAAATACTCCTGCTGAACATCCGCAGTGAGTCTTGTGAACAATTCCTCCTGTAGCTCATCGGCGATTGCCAGGGCCTGCAGGAGGATTTTGTCAGAAAAAGCCTGTAGCAAATCGAGTGCCTTCATTGGTTGCTCTTTATAGATGCGAAGGTATTCTGCCTCCATCTCCTTTTGACGGGCATCTGTCTCCGCCTCAAACTTTGCATAGCGTTCCTTGATGATCGGTGCATAGGCATTATAGTTCAACATACCCAGCGTCATCACCTTGCGGAACTTCCAGCAGGCTGAGTCCTGACTGGCATGACCATCTCCTTTCGAGTAGATTTCAGGGAAACTTCTCACTCCCTGATAGAGAGGAAGGAAAACACCCAAGTCGGCCATTCCCAAGCACTCATACATCACCTCTCCGATCTCCTTTGGCAATTCAGGACGTACCTGAAGAATATGTGTCTGCAGGGTACGGAAGATGCTGATGGGGCGATAAGGTTCCTTTGGATTATTATGAAGATAAGGATCGTGATCTGTTCCGTCATAGTGATTTCGGAAGGCGGTACGCAAATCCGAGATAGAGATTTTCTTCTCTGGCTCAGCATAAACCGGAAAGGTGTTCTTGGTTACATCATTCTTTATCTGTGGTGAGAAAAGCTGCTGCAATGCCCACACACGTGGATAATTATAGGTAGTATCGAGTTTTTCATCCCGCTGATAAGCCTCGTGAAAATCGAATGCGCCATCTTTAGGGTTCCAAAGCCCATACTTCAAGGCAAATGAGAGCAAATCAGCCGAAGCCAGATAGTTTTCCCGGTCATTCATCACATACTTGCGAAAACGGCTCTGATTGCCAGTCACAAAATATTTATCCTCGGGCATACGGCAAGCCAACCAGTGGTGTCCGCAGGCATTCTCCAGATACCAAGATTCCTTCTCATCCACAAACTGAACGCCAAATCCTTCGGCCGAACCGTATTTCTCGATGAGCATACCCAATCGTTCCACTCCCTCCCGAGCGGAATGAATATAAGGAATTACAATATTATAGATACAATTTTCGGCAATACCATCCTCCACAAGTGGATCGTATTGCAATGCTTTTTCCGAAGAGAAAATGCTTTCGGTCGAACTCATGCCAACGCCCTCACTGTTGAAGCCGGCACTTCCCCACTCTCCTTTGAAGAGATAACCTGGAGTAGCCGTATAGCCGAGTCGTTTCTCGGGCAATTCACAACGAAACTTACTATCAAGTGCCACAAACTCCTTCGGTCCATGATCGGTTGCCGCATATCTTTCAAAATTAATAGTATGCAACGCATCCCAGTCCATAGAACGGGAGATGATACGTGAACCATCTATTGTTTGTTGCTTGCCCACCATGATAGAAGTACATTCTGAAGGCAGAGAGTCGTTTAGTTTCATAGAACTATCGCATTAATAATTTAGATGCAAATTTACACGATTATTTCCAATTATCCGAAAATACCTGTAACTTTTTTGTATACTTCAATTTTTTTAGCGACCTTTGCACGATAAAATTAATAATACAATGAAAAGACTTCTTTTTTTACTATTTCTAGCAACCACCTTGCAGTTTGCTAATGCGCAAAGCAACGATGTGAGAATCACTCTTACCAATGGTAAGATTCTAACCGGAACACTTATGTTTTACGATTTTGGCAAAGAAGCCAAACTACAGATTGGAAATATAGAGACAACAGTTCCTGCAGCCAACATCCTCAAGATCGAAAGCATTAACGTTCCTGATACTGTCGACAACATTTCGGGTTTCACCAAAACAAACATAAAAATTTCAAAGAAAATTGGCACTCCAGAAAAATCTGTCTATGTTACCGACAGAGCTGATTATCCAGCAACCTATGATTTGAAAGTAGGCCCTTACACGATAAAAATGCACCTTGTAAGAGGAGGAAGTTTTGCTATGGGTTACGATGGCAGAAACAGTCTTGCAATGGATAGCGAACCTGTTCACATCGTTAATGTCACTTCTTTCTACATGGCAGAGGAACCGCTTACTTATGAGCAATATTACTATCTAAAGTCAATAGAGAAGAGTAGTAAGAATAAGCCAAAATATGCCACTATCAACCGAGATGATGTCACAGAGTTTCAGGATATAATTCAAGCGAAATTGAGCAACAAGATCTCTCTGCCATCCGAAGCAGAATGGGAATATGCCGCATTCAGCGAAAACCATGGCGATTTCTTCAATCTCTATTTCGGAAAAGAATTCTGCAGAGACTATTTCGAAGATTATACAGACGAAGACAACCTTACCGACCCTGTTTATAAGGAAGTTACTGCAAGAAGGGTTATCCGAGCTTATTATTTTTCAAGAAAACACGATCGCTTGGACAAATTAAACAGAAGTAACAAGAAATACTATAGTTATGATGCAGCCTGCCGATTAGTGATCAAGGCAAAAGACATCTAGTCTATTTGTAATATATTCTTTAAAGCGGACTCAAGATCGTCACCGACTTTGAGTCCGATTTTTTTTCGGATATGAGCTCTTGTGCTAGTAACATTCGAAGTACTCTTGCCCAATAGACGACAGATTTCTCCTTGTTTCTTTCCCAAAAGAATCAGGCGAACCACCTCGATTTCCGATGAGGAAAGATCAGGGAGTCTATCAGCGAGCGAGAACTCCCTTACTTGTTTCTCAAGCAAATATCGCTGCACATTATTTACCAGATTCTTCTTAGTTTCGTGATCAAACTTATCGAATAGCAGCAAAGGCTCATTGTCTTTCAACTCCTTTTGCGACATTTCCATATAAGCTTTCAACTGTTCCTCCTTAATTTTGAAGAGAGCAAAGAGATGCTCCTCATTCTCGTGAAGTTTTCGGTTTTCCTCCTCTTGCCTGTAGCTATGTTCCACCATCGAATAGCCCATGATGCCAAGCAATAGAAACAAAACTTCTAGAAAACAGGTTCCTGAAAGCAACATATCATCTTTCATAATGAAAGCACAACTCATTGTTAGCACTATCGATAGAAAGCAAAGAATACCGACTAGCCTTTTCTCGAAAGCCACAATAGAAAGCGTGATGTTCAAGAAAAGAGGAATATAATAGCCCGAATAAGTAAGCATATAATGCACATCGTCCCATTTCACCTGTATGGCGAGATAGATCATCTGAATGCTGATAACCGCCTGTGAGGCAAACATAATAAAGTGCACTGCCTTTCTAACCGGCCAGTTGCAAGAGGTATAAAGCAGTACGGGTATGAGTAGAAAAACAAAATAGAAAGCGAGGAGCACCGCAATACAGTTTTGGCCCTGCAGCAAGACGCGAATTCCCCCGATGAACGTGGCTATTTCCATCAGAAGCGTATAGAAAAAGAACACGCGCAACCGTTGTTTGTCAAATATAGATTTTTCGCGGTTATCGAGAGTTGTTAAAAGCTTATTCCAGATATTATTCATTACCATTATGTGTTTCCAGGTCATAACTAATTGCAAAGATAGCAATATATTTCGACACTTCCTAATACATTGCATAGAAATTCTAGAAATCATCGAAAACATAATAACTCAAAAGAAATTTTTTGCCGTTTTTATAATATACGATATAATCTAGATAGCTAAATATCACCTATTTAGACTAATTTAAGCGAAAAAAGTTTGGAGCATATAAGTATTTTATATATCTTTGCCGAATTAAAACTAAGAATGTATTTTCGACATCTAAGAATTAGATAAGAACTAGAATAAAATGTAATAGACGTATTAACTTTATAATTGATAACAGATGAAAAAATTTTATCTCGCATTGCTATCACTCTTAGCAATAGGACAGTCGGCATCCGCCCAATTTAATTGGACAGGACAAGAAATTACTCAAAATTCAGCTCTTCTGATTACCGAATCAGATTTCGCAAATGGAAAAACCAACGACACTAATACCCTATTCTTATATAATGTAGGAACAGGCAAGTTGGTCAATATTGGCGGTATTGCAGGAAAAAGTATAGAACTAAATGAAGAAATGGGTTCGAAATTCTGGCTAGTAAATAATGGAGCAACCTATTTATTACATTCAAGTTACAACAAGCCGTCAGCATATTATGATGGCGGAAACTACGTTGGGTATAGCGCAGGAGCAACCCAAGATCAAATACTTTATGTCAATTCAGGAAGATCTACTAACGAAAATGACAAAACAAACATTGATATTACAATAGAAGTAAAAAACTGAAGTTTCGCAAGTGAATAACGATTCATCAAGCGACGTTTAGATTATTCATTTTATACAATTTCCGGAACTTTGGATTATCA
>CAJOPE010000085.1 GCA_905236815.1 uncultured Prevotella sp.
AAATAAGGGCGTTTAGCTCAGTTGGTTTAGAGCATCTGCCTTACAAGCAGAGGGTCGGCGGTTCGAATCCGTCAACGCCCACAAAATTAAAGGTATATTCAATTTGAATATACTTTTTTTTATTGTATATAATTTACCCCAATATTTTCGAACCTCATCCATGATACCCTTCGAGGGGTTAAAGTTACCACCAGATACATATAGTTTCTTGCCACCTTCGGTTAATGTGGTACCTGATACGTTCAGCTTTAACGACGTAACTGACACTGTGGTTTCTCCGCCTTTTGTAACAAAAGTAAAATAAGGATAGGTGACTTCACACCTACCCTTATTTGAAATTACAGTGCCTCACAGATCTGCTCGAAAACTTATTTTTTTACTGCAACTTTTTTCTGGCCAACCTTCTGGTTAACAGTAGCCTTTTTGGTTGTTTTCTTAATAGCTTTCTTAGCTGTATTCTTTATCTGTTTAGAATTCTTTTTATCAACCTTCAATACTGCAGACCGCACTTTGACAGGAGTTGTCTGCTTCTTATCATAAACAACATTCAGAGTCTTTGTCTTCTCATTATATGTTGCCTGTTTTACTCCTGGAGTTGCTTTGGCTGCAGCTTCAATTTTTGCCTTGCTTTCGAAGCCATTTACCTTAATATTTGTCTGCACCTGCTGTGCAGTTGCTGCAACAATCATCATAGTTGCAATCATTGTCATCATAAACTTTTTCATTTGCATATTGTATTTACTGTTGTTATATGGCATTATTACCATTTAACTGGTACAAAATTACTCGGCTTTCCTCGGTCTCACAAACTATTTCAGCCAACATCCCTTTTTTTTCAGCCAGTATATTCCAAAGCCAATACCACAGAAATAAAGAGGGCTTTGCAGAAAACTACTTAAGCCTTATTTTATTCTTGATTTCTGCTTGTCACCTGCACCTGCTCCCTTGTATTTATCGGCTGCAAGGTTGAACTTGTATGTGAGGGTAAGATCAACATAGACAGGATTTGAATTCCTTACGTACAAATTTCTATAACTGTAGACTGTCACAGGCTGGGCACTTACACCAGTAATGTCGTTGATAGCAAACTTTGCATCGAGTTTATCTTTAAAGGAACTCTTCTGAATGCAAGCATCAATCTTTAAGGCTGATTTCTCAAGATGATAGGTGCTATAGTCGCCCTTTCCCTGATAATTCAGGTCAAGACCAAAACGCCAACCATTCTTCAAGATCACAAGATTATTCCACATGGCAACAATCATAGGCTTGTTCATCTTCACCTTGCTTCCGTCGGCTGATGTGGCTTCATAATCCTGACCATTGATCACGAATCCCCATGTAGGATGCCAGATGTCAAAGAGGGTAGGTGAGGCGAATACCTGGAAGGTATATCTATGGAAAGGAGCCAGATTTGCTGGATGAAGCAAGCTGATGAGTGGATCATCCTTGCCGTAGGAGGTGGTTTCTAACTGAATATCATCCACTATACGATTGTATGATACTTCTGCCCATAACCATTTCCATGAGGCATTGAGCGATATATTGTGTGTATAGGTAGGATTCAACTTGGAATTACCCGTCTGATAGGTATAGCTGTTGATATAATACACATTATCAGAAAGATTCTCGAATGATGGACGGGCAATATCTATACCGTAATGAGCACCCATCTGTACCTTGCCTACAGGAATAGCCAAGCCGATTGAGGGGAACCAATCGCTATAATTTTTATCCATCTCCTTAGTACCAAAGTTGTAATAGTCGCTATTCACATGCTCGTATCTCAAGCCGGCATTTACATTGAGTTTTTCAAAGAAAGTGCGCTTGTATTCAGCAAATCCTGCCCAAATGCGCTCATTCACTTTTGTATCGCCATCGCTAGCCTTTGGATTAGCGGTCAGCTCTGTACGCTTAGTATCATCGTATTCTGTACCGAAACTGATTTTACCTCCCCATAGTTCATGCTCTAGGACGATTTTTCCTGCATATATGCGGTTCTTGGTGAATGCAGTAGTCAGGACATGATCTTTTATATCTGTCTGACCTGGAATAGTGCTAGTTTCATCAGTATTCGTCTTACTTTTGGAATCTGTCCAAACTCCATCAAGATTGGCATCAAGTTGCCAACCGCCCAACTTACCACTATAATAGGCATTGAAGTTATGCTTGTATTGAGGAGTGCGAATTGTCATGTAGCTCATAAATCGTTGTAGCAGATTGCCATCGATATAGAAATCGGATGGAAACTCTGTCGGATGCTTTGCATATGGTAATCGGTAAAAGTCATAGCGCATGCCAAAAGATGAATTCTCGTTGAGCATGTAGTTGGCCTTGAATCCTATATCGAAGTGACGAAGGTGATCTTCCTGAACACTCTTGTCGATAATTTGCTCTACATGCTGATTGCCCATATAGAACTCACCAGACTCATAGGTCTTATTCTTTTTGTTATAGGCCTCAGCCCAAAGCCATCCACCTATATCCAGTCCTCCATTTCGATAATTGGTCTCAAGATTATTACGCAGACTCATACCGTCACGATAATATCCTTTCAATTCATCGCGGAATCCCCAGCCTTCACCCTGTGGACGCTTGGTCTTGATCTTCACAACAGCCTTGGTAGTTGCCGCATAGCGGGCACCAGGATTAGTGATGATCTCTACATTCACAATCTGGTCAGAAGGAATCTGCTTGAGTTCCTTCATATCATATAGCTTTCGACCATTCACATAGACCTCAGCTGTACCTCGACCGAATATCTCAACACCTTCGTCGGCATTCTTTACACTTGGAAGTCGTTTGAGTACATCCTCTGAGTTTCCAATCTTTTCCAATTCACTACCTGTGATGATAGCCTTCAGACCATCAGCATTTGTGCGAATCTTTGGGAGGGAACTCTTAATCGTTACCTCTCCCAACTGCTGTGTCTGGTTATACCACATTGAAGAATCTGAAGCGATGCTGTCATTACTGTTTTGAGCAGTAGCGCTCATTGCTGCTAGGAATGATGATGCAAGAAGCAACATTCTAAAATTCTTAGTTTTCATATGCTTGATTATTATATTGTTTATTCTGATAGTTCTTAAAAAGGCAACACGTATCTCCCGACAAATGTTGCTATGTATAAGTCTTTTTACGAGAGAGACTTAAACCGTTGTTATGGTTTTATTCGTTAGACTGAAATGTTTTTGATAAAGTTGCAAGTAATAGTATTTTTCTATCTTGCACGTTGTCTAACGACCAATAGTTTTACTATTCTGTCGCAAAGATATAGTCTTTCAGAATAGCCGCCAAATAATTGGGATATACGGTACAGATATGGGACAAGTGGTCGATTTTGGGATTAATTCCATTCATCACAAACAGTTACCATTCATCCCAGAAATCGTTTGTTTATCCCAGATTCTTGGAACTTATAGCAATAATTACTATATTTGTCTCACATTTTTATTATTTTCAAATGGAACGTATAATTTTATCATTTAAACAAGCTAACGACACCTCCTGGATGAAGTCACTTCAGGAAAACGGTCAGTATGAATTCTTTGTTCGTCTCACTGGCGAATGGATGATTCAGGAGAACAAGGCCTATGATATACTCAGCGATATCTCTGGTAAATTTGTAGGATCAAGGATTGTTCTTGAACAGCAGAAGATGTGGATTGCTGCCGAACCGAAAGTTGTGATGGAGTGGCTTCCCAACCTGCAGCTTGAGAATGAAGCATATTTTATTGGGAGAATTCATATTCCAAGATTCCTTGGCTTGTTGCTTTTTTCTACAAAAGCCATCAGAAGCCGTTGGAGCTTTAAAATCACAGAATTAAAATAAGCGTATATCAAGAATATGAAAGAGAGACTCATCAGTGTTAGTATTGGTGTCTTGGCTCTTGCTGCCTTTCAACCATTCGGACTACCACTGTTTGGATGGATGCGCCTGCAGTCAGATGCTTCGAACCACCATCAAGCAACTTGCTGAGGACATGCTGCCTTATTCCAGCATACAGCGTTGCCATCGTGCCTTCCTGATCAATATCCGTCAGATTGACCGTGTGGAGAGTCATTCTGCAAGTTTTATGCTCATCATGAAGTATTGCCTTACGGGTATACCAGTATCTAAGAGCTATTTAAATCAGATAAAGGAGATTATCAGAAACCCTGGCAATAAGGAATGCTAGACCGTTTGTCACAAATTATGTCCGTTTATCCCAAAAACTTGCATTTCCTCCCTTTTAGCACTAACTTTGTGCTCTGATTATAATTATTTAATGCATAAAATGAAAGAAATTCTTTACGTTCTGCTTAATGACTATGCAGATCATGAAATCGCCTTTATTTCACAAATTGTGACTAGTGATGAACAAGGCTATCGCAAGGAGCCCAAGTTTACCAATAAGATAGTGGCAGCTACAATGGAACCTGTCAGATCAATCGGTGGTTTGCGCACTTTGCCAGACTATACTTTCGACACAATACCAGATGACTATGCTGCACTTATATTAATAGGTGGCATGGGGTGGTTGACCTCTGAAGCAGACAAGGTGCTTCCTATTGTCAAGAGTGCAATGGACAACAACAAACCTGTAGGAGCCATCTGTAACGCTGCATCATGGATGGCAAAGCAGGGATTGCTGAATAATATCAAGCATACTGGTAATGGTACTGAGCAACTTAAATCCTGGGGAGGTAGTAACTATACCAATGAAGCGGGATATATGAACGAACAGGCAGTATGTGACGGCAATATCATTACTGCAAATGGTTCTGCTCATCTTGAATTCTCCTGTGAAATTCAGAAACTGCTTGGTATTGATACTCCAGAACAGATAGAACGATATCGTATGTTTTACAAACTAGGCTTGGTAGAGTTAATGAAAATGCTCAGTTCACAACAGGGTCAAAATTAAACAATACATAATAATGAAACACGAGATAATTACATTAACCGATGTTACCATCATTGGTATGGCAAAGGAGATCAAGTTCAGAGAAGGTCAGGTAGAATGTCCTAAGTTCTGGGCTGAGTATGTGGAACGTATCATCAAGCCTGTAATCTTTGAGAAGAAGGCTCCTGATGAGTTCCAGAAGGCAGCCTTCGAGAATGGAGTAGGAGGCTTCGGTCTTTGCACATGTGATCTGCCCAATCACAACTGCATGACATGTGCTGAAGTGAATTTCGGGGGATGTCTAGATAGAACCTTTACTTATGTGATAGGCGGTATCTACAAAGGTGGTGACGTTCCTGAAGGAATGAAGCTTTTTCCAATCCATAGTGGCAGATGGCTCAAGATATTTTTTGATGGTGGTATGAAGGCATTCCAGCAGCAATATCAGCAGTTCTTCAAGGAGTGGTTGCCACAGCATCCTGAATACCAGTGTGCTGTCAATGCACAGTTTCTTGAATGGTATGAGGATGGTAAGGATATAGAGTCACCTGATTATCAGTGTGGAGTGATGATGCCGCTTGCAGAAAAATAAAAATGCCAATATCACAGAAAAGAATATGAAGACAGATTATAATTCAATGATGATCCTTCGACCCTTCTCAACAGAAGATGCTTCGAAAATTCTAAGATGGTGCATATCAAAACATGCCTTCAGACTGTGGAGTGCAGACAGATACCATGATTTCCCTGCTCAACCAGAGGATATTATAAAACAGTACGAGGGTGAGGGCTTGTTTCCTCTTACTGCTGTTGTGGATAATGTTCCTATTGGTCATATCCTTCTTCGTTATCCTACCAACGACCACAGTATCGTCAGATTTGGTTTTGTGATCGTGGATAACGAATTAAGGGGGAAAGGATGCGGCAAGCACCTGTTACAGCTCGCCATTGACTATGCGAAACATCATCTTGGGGCTTCAAAAATCACTCTTGGTGTGTTTTCTGAGAATACTTCCGCTCTTAAGTGTTATGAGTCTGTAGGCTTTAGCATTACTGGTAAAGATTCCTACATGATTGATGGTGAAGAGTGGAGCGGAGTAGAGATGGAACTAATGGTAGAGAAGTGAGTTAAATGAAGACTATTACTTTAAATATAGGATCTACACCTGCAGTACTTATTGGAGAAAAGAGCGATAGGGTGTTTCTGTTCGTGCATGGATTGAATGGGCACAAGGAAGAAGCAATAGCTTTCGCAGAGGTTGCAGTACCCGAGGATTATCAGGTCTTAGGTATCGATCTGCCAGTTGATGCTAAGCCATGGGATGTCATACCCTTAATCATTGATGTTCGTGATTACCTTTATGAGCACTGGAAATATGTGTCTGTAAGAGCCAACAGTATTGGTTCATGGTTTACCCTTTTAGCCTTTCAAGGCCATCCTGTCGAACAAGCTCTGTTTGTATCTCCCTTGCTTGATATGAAAAAGTTCATAGAACTGATGCCTCAAAGAGAGGATGATTATTACGATTGGGTAGTCTGTCATCCAATTATGAACTGGCATACTCCTACTTACATACTAAAGCCAGGCCACGACTTAGTAGTCGATGATTGTGTTGGAAAGGAGTTTATCAATACTCATCAGTGCCATGTCTCTATCATGACTGAAGGTGAGCATTGGTTTCATACGCCTAAACAAATGAAATATCTGAAAGAGTGGGAATACTTGATCATTTCTTCGGTGTAAAAATTATACATGCCCTGCATCTACTCACCAATACTACCTAACGGGAATTCTCTTCTACGTTTGTTTTTTCTCTGATGCAGATAATAAATTGCATCATGAAATGCAAGTAAAAGTTGCTATTTCTGAATTATTTGCTACATTTGCAAGTGAATTGCCATTTCAAGCTATGAATAAGGACTGAGCACGGGCTGAAGGAAGATATCCATTGTATCATACATGATGCCCACGACAGAAATATGTAGTAGATGGGTATAATCACAAGTTACTATAAGAAGAAATGAAATTAGAAGTAAAAAAGATAAAGGATACTGTGACGGACGCTTTGTCTGCAGTGGAGATTATGGATAGGAATCAGGTTCCCTTCCAGTCGCTGGATAAGGTGAATTGGGAAGATAGCTGGCCATATAGGCCGCAGGTGGAGTTCCGTATAGCCTATACTGACAACTCACTGCTTTTGAATTATCGTGTGGAGGAGGATAGCATCCGTGCCCTGGCACCCTGTGACAATGACAAGATCTGGGAGGACAGCTGCTGTGAGTGCTTTATCCAGTCTGGTAACGATGATATCTACTATAACATAGAATGCAATTGTGTGGGTAGGATGCTTATGGGAAGCGGCGTGGATCGTAAGGAGCGTATCCGTGCAGGGCAAGACGTATTGAACACCATCAGCAGATGGTCTTCGCTGGAGATGGATCCTATAGAAGAAAGGGTAGGTAAGCAGCAATGGCAGCTTTCTTTGGTGATTCCATTTTCGGCCTTCTTCCGTCATAATATAAAGTCCATGGATGAAAAGATAGTAAAGGCGAACTTCTATAAATGCGGCAGTAAGCTGCCAACTCCCCATTATCTCTCATGGAATCCCGTCATATGGGAAAAACCTGACTTCCACCGTCCGGAATGCTTCGGAGAACTGATTTTCACCATATAATCATGCTATGAACAGAAAGGAATTATTAGATACCCTCACAAGCTGAGCGCTCGCTGACAAAAAATGTACCGAAGCCGATGAGTTGTATCTTGTTACCTGCAACCAGGTCCTCTTTGAGACTTTCAACTGTAGCTTTCAATGCCTTCTTTGAGTCAGCCTTGCTCAAACCTGAGAGGGCTGCGATCTAGTCAACTAATTCTGTCTTGTTCATTTTGTAAACCCTTTAATTCAATAATATTCTACTTGGAAATTTAGGAAAAATCGTCACATCCGATTTTTTCCTTATGAATTCTTCCAGAAAGCCTATATTTAGGGGTCTATAGAAAGTCCAATGAAAATCCATATATTTTGATGATAGCCTGAAAACAAGATTTTTCTGTGGATACAGGAATGTTATCCCAAGGCGGATTATATTAGATAGATGAATCAATAGTGTTGATATAATTGTCTTCTGATTATGTTATTTTTTTCTTAAATAACATTAAATCAAGGATTTACAAGGGTATTAATCACTCTCACCCCGCCTTTTTCCCGAACTATGGGAAAAATAAAACAGTTTTAAGCGGAATAAAAAGAACCGACATTTGATGCATTTTACTTGTTCAAAAATGAGGCAGAATATCATTAACCAGGTTTTATCATCCTTCACGCTGTAGGGTGTTTTTGATGTGGATGGCAAGAGGGGAAATGAGACTTTTGACATATGTCACAATCCCATTTGACCCCGCTTTTCCAGACTGTTGATGGTCTGCTCTACCTTATCAAAACTTGATAAAGTTAAATCTTCTTAAGATGGTATCATCTGCCGATTTTTCCTTTATCAAAATTTGATAATGTGAAAATCATTCTGTAACTTTGTCAAAAATTGATAAACTAAAATTCGATATGGCAAAAGCACACGAAGAATTGAAGAAGCTGCTTGGAGAGCGACCCGGAAAAGGATTCGCTCTGGATGTCACCAAACAAGTGTATGGATGGGCAGGACGCATCCCGGAGGATGCCATCAGGTACCGAATCTTCGAGGAACTGACTGTCAGGTATGAAACTGGTGAGAAGACCAGGCTCGGTCTTGACCGTCAGGAACACTACCGTTTCGATGCCGTGTTCTTCATCCAGCCTGGTTATCGCGCCCTCAACCAAAAGCAGTGTTTCACGGTCGGTATAGAGTTGAAGAGCACCAAGGCAGACTTGATGGGTGACCACAAGATGGTCAAGTATCTCGGATGGACTGACCTCTTCTTCATCGGAGTGCCCGCTGACCTCACGGGGGATGCCATCGAGAAGGCCGATGAGGTATCACAGGAATTCTTCGGTAACAAGTCCATGGTCGGTGTATTCGATATTGAAAACGGGTTTATTTACAAGATGCCCATTCGAAAACAAGACGTATCGGTGGAGAACCGTCTCAAGATCCAGGAACAGGTCATATATAATGTCTTGTTCGATGATATAAAGACCATCACCGTCAAGCTTGAAGATATATCACTTGAAGATATATCAATAGAGAACCACCCCATCGAAGAAATCGCCATTGGTGAAAAGGACACCCAAGATTCGGCCATCAAAGAACAGTCCTTGTCAGAATCAACGACAACAGCCACATCAGATGCGACATCTGACAGTTCCAGCCGGGAAAAGTCGACACTCGACGAGGAGTTCGTGAAAGCAAGGAAGGAGAAGCGTGCCGAGAACCGTGCCCGGCGAGAGGAACTGGCCAAGGACTTGGCTGAGCGTAACAGGCTCCTCACGAACAAGACCAGGGAACAACTTGCCGGACTGACCGACCGCGACCAACTTGTGTTCTGGTGCATCAGGGATGCCACCGCCCACGGCGGTATCAATGGGATAGACATCCCATCGGCCATCGGGCAGAGTTCGGCAGCTGTCAGTCGCTCTATGAAGAAGTTGAAAGAGCGTGCCCTTGTCGCTCTTGATGGCGCACCGAAGTTCGGAAAATTCAAAGTCATTGGGGATGCCTTGAAATCCTCACGCTGCATCACTTGTAGGCACTATGATGAATGCCAGGGAAGCGCCCTTCATTGTGGCTCCTACCAGTCAGTAGAACAATTTTCCCAATGATTTAGTAACCTATCGGGAAAATGGCGGGATAATAGGGAAAGAGAAAAGGCGGAGACCCTGATTTTATCGGGGTTTTCGCCTTAAGTAGCATTATCGGACAAAGATTATGCAATTTATGGTAGATATTTTGGGAATTATCAATATAATCACTACATTTGTGCCATAAAACAACATATTATGGTGATAAATACACAAAACAAAGATTATAACCGAATAAAAGCTGTGCTTGCTGACAAAAATAGAACCAGCAAGTGGCTTGCAGAACAACTCGGTAAATCTGAAAACACAGTATCAAGATGGTGCTCAAACAAGTCACAACCATCAATTGAAATTCTTGACCAAATATCAATAATACTCAATGTTGATATTAGGTCTCTAATACGGTCAAACAAAGAAGAAGAATAAATATGGCAAAGAAAAACCAATTAGGGTATAAAGACATTGAAGGAAGACTCCATGTCTTTAAGGAACGGTGTATAGCATCTGAGGAGGTGGGCTATCAACTTCTGTATGCTTTTGGCAAGAGTGAGAAAGACATATCACGATACAAAGAAGGAAAAGGCATTTTAAAAACCTTTGATGGTTTACTCATTAAAGGATTGTTCTGCTACCAGCCAGCATCCTCAACAAAACTTGCTTCAGAACTGGAAAGGTTGAAATCAGACATTCAGGTTTTGAAGGCAGCGCCTAAAATCATCGCTGTTAGTGATAGTGACACTATTTTGGCCTATGACCTTAGAGAAAAGGACACATATGAGAATCCTGTTGACCGTTTGTATTGCGACTTTGCTTTCTTCTATCCTCTGATGGATGTTGAGCGTGTACACTATGTGGAAGAAAGTCCAGCGGATGTGAAAGCTGCCGAAAAGCTCGCTAAGCTTCATGATGAACTTCGTGCTTATAATGAGTTCCGCAGTGACAGTGATTTGCACGACCTCAATATCTTCATCACCCGACTTCTCTTTTGCTTCTTTGCCGAGGACACAGGTATTTTTGAGGATAACTTGTTCACATCAAGTATTATTCGCTTCACTAAAGAAGATGGAAGTGATTTGTCGCAATATCTTAATGACACCTTTAATATTATGGATGTGTCATTGCGACATAGTGACATTACGAGTATAGTTAAGCAATTCCCGTATGTGAATGGAGGGTTGTTCTCCAAACACATTCAAATTCCTGCCATGGGAGCCAGAGCAAGGAAAATAATCATTGAATGTGGTGAGTTGGACTGGAAGGACATCAATCCTGATATTTTTGGCAGTATGATCCAGGCTGTGGTCAACCCTGAGGAGCGTGCCAGCATGGGAATGCACTATACATCAGTGCCCAATATTATGAAGGTCATCAATCCGCTGTTTCTCGATGAATTGCGTGGAGAATACAATAAACTCAATGAATTCTACGAGCAGAAACTCCAGATGAAGAATATCGGGGCACTCTCTATCAATCAATTTTATGATGAATTGAAGCCCATCATCAAAAAATGCGATGCACTCCTCAAGCGAATGAGCAAGATGAAATTCTTCGACCCAGCTTGCGGCAGCGGTAATTTCTTGATTATTACCTACAAGTGCCTGCGGTTCCTTGAAATGGACATTCTCAAACTACAACAAAAATGCACACCTGCAGGTACTATTCTTTTTGTGGATAATAGTGTAATTAGCCTAAGTCAGTTCTATGGAATAGAATTACTTGATTTTCCACATGAGGTGGCTATGCTATCGCTTTGGCTGGCTGAGCATCAGATGAACACCAAACTCAATGAAAATTTCGGAATCAACACACGAGCACTACCCCTTAAAAACATCACTCAAATAGTATGTGGAAATGCTTGTCGAATAGATTGGAATGAGGTATGTCCGCATTCATCTGATGAAGAAGTATTCATTTTTGGCAATCCACCTTATTTGGGAACAAAATGGCAAACTGAAACACAAAAAGAAGATGTAGATAGGGTAATGCCTGATAACCCAATACGCCGGACCCTAGATTATATTTCATGCTGGTTTGTTCTTGGAGCCAAATATATTCAAATGTCAAGAGCAAAATATGCTTTTGTAAGTACAAATAGTATTTGTCAAGGTGAACAAGTTTTTGCTCTATGGCCATTGATTACAAAACTAAAAGTAGAAATTGAATTTTGCCACACATCATTTAAGTGGGAGAATAATGCAAAAAATAATGCGGGAGTAACCTGTGTCATTATAGGACTATCATCATCAAATAATTTATCTACTAAATATATATATACAGACCATAAAATTAAGGTAAAGAATATTAATTTCTATCTTCTTGACGCGCCTAATATTTTTGTTGAACATCGGAATAGACCTATTTCAGAATTACCTCAAATGACTAAAGGAAGTCAACCCACAGATGGAGGACATCTATTATTAGATAGTATAGAAAGACGAGATATTATTGAATTGTACCCTGAAATTCAACCATATATAAAACAATATATGGGGGCAGACGACCTAATTAATGGAAAAATACGATATTGTCTTTGGCTTAAAGATTGTCCAAAACAAATAATCAATAACAATCCCGAGATTAGAAAAAGATTAGAAAAAGTAACTAAGTCAAGACAAGATAGTAAAAAAGAAGCAACAAGAAAGCAAGCTCTTACTCCTCATTTATTTACAGAAGATCGACAGCCAAATTGTGATTACCTAATACTTCCTGTAGTCTCATCTGAGAGAAGGAAGTATGTACCAATCGCATTCAACAACAAAAACATTGTGGCTAATGCCAATGCACAAATGATACCAAATGCTAATTTGTATGTATTTGGAGTGGTAACATCTCTTATCCACAATCTATGGATGAAAGCTGTTTGTGGTAGATTAGAATTGCGATATGCATACTCAGCAAGTATTGTGTACAACACATTCCCGTTTCCCAAAATATCTATCGAAAAAAGGTCAGAAATTGAAGAAGCTGCCGAGAATGTCCTAATAACACGCGAGTTTTATCCTGAGCGAACTTTGGCAGATTTGTATGATCCCGACAAGATGCCGCAAGACTTGCGAGAGGCACATGCTCAGCTTGACGATATTGTGGAAAGTTGCTATCCTGGCTATCCATTCCAAAACGATGAAGCACGCTTGGAATGTCTATTCAAACTATATGAGAAAATGACAAAAGAAAAGAAATAATATGGAACAACGAACAAATAACATTGTTGACATTAACTATCAGCAAACAGGTCAAGCCAGTGCGACCAATGAACTTGGTATGCGCGAAATGCAGGCCAAAGCCTATGAAGCACGAGACAAGCGCTTTCTGTTAATCAAAGCACCCCCAGCCTCAGGCAAGAGCCGTGCCTTGATGTTTATAGCTCTTTATAAATTGAAGTATCAAGGTTTGAAAAGGGTGGTCGTAGCTGTACCAGAAAAGAGTATAGGCCGTTCCTTTCAAAATACTCAATTAAAGCCTTATGGTTTCTTTGAAGACTGGAAGGTCGCCCCTTATTTTAATCTGACCGATGTCAAGAATGAAAAAGATAAGAAAGGCCGCTTCATAGAGTTCTTCAGCCAAAATAGTGCCAAGATATTAGTCTGTGCTCATGCAACATTACGCAATGGCATGAAGGAAATCTCTGATGATGCCTTCAATGACACTTTGTTGGCAATAGATGAATTTCATCATGTATGCGCAGATGTCGAATCAAACCTTGGAGATGTTGTGCGACGTGTAATGTATAACTCGACAGGGCATATTATAGCTATGACAGGAAGTTATTTTCGTGGTGATGGTATTCCTGTCCTTCGAGTTGAAGATGAAGCACAATTTTACCCTATAACCTACAATTATTATCAACAACTCAATGGTTATAAATACTTGAAAAATCTTGTATTGGGCTACCATTTCTATCATGGAAGATATTTGGATCACATAGGAGAGGTACTTGACACCACAAAAAAGACTATCATCCATATACCCAGCGTGAATGCCCGAGCTTCAACAGGATTGGGCAAATACACCGAAACCGATGAGATTATGAAAATCATCGGAACAATAGAATATAAAGATTACAATACTGGCATATATCATATTCGTTCAAAGGATGGCCGACTTCTTAAAGTTGCAGATCTTGTCGAAGATGATATGAAAGAACGCAATATGGTTCAAGGTTATCTGCAAAACATCAAGCGAGCAGAAGACATAGACATCATCATTGCCCTTGGCACCGCCAAAGAAGGTTTTGACTGGCAATGGTGTGAGGTGTGCCTGACCATAGGTGTGAGAGGCTCTTTGACTGAGGTCATTCAAATCATTGGTCGATGCACACGTGACTGTGAGGGGAAAGAAACAGCCAAGTTTATCAACGTAATAGCCATGCCTGATGCCGACCAAGCTGATGTAAAAGTAGCAGTCAATGATTTTTTGAAAGCCATCACTGCCTCCTTGCTGATGGAACAGGTAATGGCTCCAAGCTGGCATTTCAAGACAGTAAAAGAAGATGGTGACGATAAAGGTGGTGATGCAAGAACCCTTGTCGTAGAAGGTCTCAAACCATTATCCTCAGAAAAGACAAGGCTTATCGTCCAAGAACAGCTTGATGATCTGAAAGCAGCAATTCTTCAAGATGAAATGGTGGTTAGAGCCATCAGTGGAAGCACCACTGCGGAAACAATCACCAAAACCCTTGTACCAAAGGTGATACGTGAAAAGTACCCTGACCTGACTGATGAAGAAGTCGAGGAAGTAAGGGAGCACTTGCTACTCGATACTATCATCAAGGGTAATGACATTGTAGATGAAAAAGGGAATCCCATAGACATTACTAAGACTGACACGGATCAAGAAAGCGAGGGTGAACGGCTTATCAAATTGGCCAATCGCTTCATCAGCATTGACAAGTTATCCATCAATCTCATTGATACCATCAACCCTTTCCAAAGAGCATACGAGGTGTTGTCAAAACAAGTAGATGCTCCAACCTTGAAAATCATTCAGGACACTATTGCCGAGCAAAAGTATGATATGAGTATAGAGCAAGCCATTATGTTATTTAAGGGGCCACTAAAAGAATATGTGAAAACACATGACAATAAAGTGCCTGATATTAATTCACCCGACCCCAAAGTAAAGGAACTTGCCATCGCATATCAAAAAATTAAGAACCTCAAAATCAGAAAGTTGATGGGGCTTGAATATGAACCGGATAATAAGGAGAATAAATAATGGAATGGCCTAAAGAATTATTAGAAATATTTGAAGATCCATTATTGGATGGAGTACGCCCAAAGCCTAAAGCACCAACTGCTGATGACCGATTGGTGACCAAACTGGAAGAAGTAACCAAATGGGTAGAGGAACATAATGGTGAACTGCCTAAAAAATCAGGTGGATTTAAGGAGAAACTTTTGGTTGCATCCCTTGAAGCACTACGCAGGCAGGCTAACGATGGTTTACGTCAATACGATAGACTTCATTTATTGGATTAGAGTATGAATATAGATAAAGAACTTGACGAGTTGTTCAGTGACCCTTTGCTCGACATCAAAGAGGGAGAAACAAAACTCTTTGACATGCCAGAGGACATGCGCCGTGTCATTAAGGAAAAGAAAAGGCCTGACTTTGTAGCACAGCGAAAACTGTGTGAGGACTTTGACCAGTTCCGCTCATTATTTGAGAATGTCCAAAAAGATCTTAAAGAAGGAAAAAGAAGTTTGATTAGGATTTCAAAAACAACAAATCTACAAGTAGGCCATTTTTACATT
>CAJOPE010000086.1 GCA_905236815.1 uncultured Prevotella sp.
AGTTGAAATAGCCAACGTAAATGCACCGTTTAGAGGTCGTAAACCGTCGGTTTAGACCTGCTAAACCGTTGAGTTAGCTTTTTTAACTAATATTGTTAAAGAAAGCAAAATCAATATAGGATAATAGTAGAAAAAATAGGAATTTCTAAGTATTTACTTATTTTTTTTGGTGTTTATATATTTTTTTTATACTTTTGCCTTGTAATGTAATGACCTAATAGTCTCAGCTTCGCAATACTAGACAATGTACTATAGTAAACCTTATGCTTATGAGAAATGTATATTTTACATATATAATAACTTTGGCTCTATGCTGTTTTAACTTTAACACAACAATAGCACAACCTAAGACAGCGAAAGATGTAGGAGTAGATGTTTACTTCGCACACTACAGCGAGTGGATGGCAAACACGGTTTGCTTCAACCAGTCTGTCTATCACAACGATAACAGTATCGTGGCTGAAGCCATGCTTGATACCTGGCTCGCCTATCCTGATCACATATCTTATGATGTGAGAGAAGCTGTTAAAAATTATGCGGCACTCGTTAATGAGGAAGGAACTGTTGCAGACTGGAATGCCGACAAGGCCTCCCAGCTCGACTACATACGTCCTGGACGCTTCTTTATCCGATATTATAATTTGATAGACAAGCAGAAAGACGAGAAATTCACAAAATTTTGTTCCAACCTTCTCGACTATCTAGGAAAGATGGGAAGAACGATGAGTGGCTCAACCCCAAATGGTCCTTGGTTCCATAAGTCAATCGCCTATCCTAATCAGGTATGGCTTGACGGTTCCTATATGGGTATCCCTTTCTACTCTCTAGCAGGTCCAGAACTGAAATCTGAGCAGAAAGAGGCCATCTTTACCGATGCTGTTACTCAGTTGGAACTAATCGACAAAGTAACCTATGACCAACCTACAGATCTGTGGAGACATGGATGGGACGAGAATTGCAAGACAAAATGGGCATGCAAGGAATTCAACTATGATTTCGGAGCTCCAGAGACATACGATAAGACTTCAGGAAGAAGTTCCCACGCATGGGGAAGAGCAATGGGATGGTATGCCATGGCCTGCCTTGAAGTACTCGACAATATGGAGGAATTCGAAATTCCTCACACCGACAAGCGCTATCAGAGTATGCTCAGCCTTTTCGGTAGAATTATGAATTCAGTAAAGGCACATCAGGACCCTACATCCAACCTCTGGTATTGTATCCTCGATGTTGCTCCAAATGATGCAGCCTACAGAAGCGTGAACAAGAAGCGCGACAACTATATTGAGGCTACAGCCTCAGCAATGTTTACCTACTGTATGCTCAGAGGATATTATGATGGCTATCTCACTGATGCCAGCTATTTCGAGGCAGGCAAGAAAGCCTACTGCTCTATGATCAAAACATTAGTGCAGGATAACCGTGACAATGGTATCAATCTGGCACAATGCTGCAAGGCTGGCGGCTTGAACAATGAGAAAGACGGCTCATTCGCCTACTATATGAATGAGGACATCGTTATGAACGACAACAAGGGAGTAGCGCCTTTTATCTGGGCCTCACTCGCTGCCGAGAAGATGGGTTACGATATGCTGAGCAACTCTTTCAGCAAGCCATACGTAAAGAAAGAACCTAGAGTAATCAGCGTGAAGAAACAAGCCGAAAAAACAACAACCACTAACTCGAACAAGAAAACAACAAACTCGACAAATAAAACCAAAACAGGCGGTACAAAAACCCGCAAATAAAATTATATAATGAAAAAATCTACTCTACTTGCAGCAGCGATTCTTTCGAGTGTCGCTGCTACGGCGCAGGTAACATCAACAAATCAAATGGAAAAAATTTCCCGAGGAGTGGTGGCTTTGCCAGCTCAGTCGGGAAAAGGAGAATTTATCAGTTGGCGATGGCTCGGCTACGACGAGGCAGGCACTTCTTTCGACTTGCTCCGAAATGGTGAGGTCATCGCACATGACATTACAAAGACTACGTCTTATACTGATGCTGAGGGTACTTCCTCCAGCAAATATCAGGTGGTTACAAAGGTAAATGGCGTAGAAATTGACAAGACTGAAGCTATCACTCCATGGAGCGATCTCTACTCCACTCTCCAGCTCAACCGTCCTGCTGCAGGTAGCAATGCATCAGGCACTTATACCTATACACCAAATGACTGCAGCATAGCAGATGTGGATGGAGATGGCGAATACGAACTCATCGTGAAATGGGATCCTTCCAATCAGAAAGATAATTCTCAATCGGGCTATACTGGCAATGTATATCTCGACTGCTATAAATTTAACGGCACTCAGCTCTGGCGCATCGACCTAGGTGTGAATATACGTGCAGGTGCCCACTACACCCAGTTCCAAGTTTTCGACTACGATGGTGATGGCAAGGCAGAACTCATCTGCAAGACGGCTCCAGGAAGTATCGATGGCAAAGGAAAATATGTTTCTTCTGCTGCCGATGAAACTTCCATTACATCGACCGACAACTCACAAGACTATAGAAACAGCAAAGGTTATATTCTGAGTGGTCCTGAATACCTCACAGTCTTCAAAGGAGAGTCGGGTGAGGCTATCCACACGGTATGGTATAATCCAAACCGAGCTGGAGGCTATGGCGTTGCAGCCAATCATCCATCAAAAAGCTACTGGGGCGACAACTATGGAAACAGAGTAGATAGATTCCTCGCTTGCACAGCCTACCTAGATGGCGAAGATGAAACTCCAAGTGCCGTTTTCGGACGCGGCTACTACACCCGTGCTTATGTATGGGCGGTAAAATTCGATGGAAAGAAATTATCCACAAAATGGCTGCATAGCTCCATTTCAAAGAATGAGTGGGACCTGACAGATGCTAATGGCACTGTTACCAAGCATACAGGCTTATCGAACACTGCGTATGGAAATGGTAACCACAATCTCTCTGTGGGCGACGTAGATGGAGATGGCAAAGATGAGATTATCTATGGTTCATGTGCATTCGACCATGATGGCAGTTTACTATACACTACCGCTCTTGGCCATGGAGACGCAATGCATCTCGCCGACTTGGACCCAGACCGTCCTGGACTAGAGGTCTTCACTGTTCACGAGGAGAAGCCATACGGCATGGACATCCACGATGCTGCCACAGGAGAGATTCTTACAAGAATGACAGGTACAGGAGATACTGGTCGAGGGATTGCTGCTGATGTTGACAGCCTTCATAGAGGTGCCGAGATCGCAGGTGTTGACAACTATCTCTACGACTTGAAGGGAAACAATATCGGAAAGAGAAGCACTCTAAACTTCCGCATCTATTGGGATGGCGATGCCTATGAGGAACTTTTCGATGGAAAATACAGCACCACAACTCTGCAGGCTAGTCCTAGAATCGAGAAATATACAAATGACTCAGAGAAATTCTCCACCATCTTCAGCATGACTTCCTATGGCAAGCCTCAGACTTGTAACACCACCAAGTCAACACCTTGTCTACAGGCCGACTTGTTTGGTGACTGGCGAGAAGAATTAATAATGTGGAATGGAGATGATCCAAGTAAGGTAAACATCTACACCACCAACATTCCAACCAGCTACCGTGTACCAACCTTAATGCACGACCATATCTACCGTATGGGCATTGCCTGGCAGAATACCGCCTACAATCAACCTCCTCACATCGGCTATTACCTGCCGGATTACCTGAAGAAGCAGGAAGAGGAAGCAACAAGTATCCGCGAGATGAATATAGAGACCAGTGAAAGCAATTCTCCTATTTATAATATAGCTGGTCAAAAAGTGGATAAGCACTACAAGGGTATCGTAATAAAGAATGGAAAGAAGATATTCGTAAAGTAATAGAAATAATGAATAAGAAAAAGGGCAGCCTCGACAGCTGCCCTTTATATTTTAACAAACCAGGAAATAAATTACTGAATTTCCTTGTTTACAGATATTGCGTAGATATACATACCATTACTCTCCTTCATTGTCAAGTCACCATCCTTAGTAACAGTGATTGTTGCAATAACAGGATTCTTATAATCATTAGAAGAAATCTTGGTTGGCTCCTTGCCTGGAACAGTACCATTTGTCAGCTCGAAATAACGAGCAGCATCAGCAGTACTACCTGTAGAGAATTTAATTCTAACCACATCCTTTGCTTTCAGATTAGGAATCTTAATAGCAAGATTAGAGCAGTTAGTATTCAATCGAGACCCTGGCTCAATACGAATCATCTTAGGACCGATGAAGCCATCATAGCGGCCAAAATACAAGCCACGAGTATAGTCGAGATACTGTCGATTGGCATACAGTTGAACGAAATCACCGTAGTCATCGGTAACAGCATCTGTAATTTTCTGACCTAATCCATAACGGAAATAGCGATATGCTTTTGTATTTTTGCTAGTGATAGCAATACGATACCAATTGAAATAATCGGTTTCACCCTCACTTGTTACGTATTCTTTATCAGCCTGAAGGTTCTCATAATCAATCTCACTTAATGGGAGTGTAAAATCCCAAACCTTACTCTCAGTTTGTTGCGCACTAATACTTGTAGTAAATAGTATAGCAGTAATAAGTGTTATTAATTTTTTCATATATGTCATCATTAAAAATTCTAAAAAATCTATTCTTATCAAATACCCTGAACCAAAATAAAATTGGAAACGGCTACAAAGATAGACAATTAATCGTATCCAACATTAAAGTTTCAGTTAAAATTGCTTATTATCAAGTACTTTTTAACATTATACCAGCCCATCAAGCTGTTTTTTCATCTCTTTTAAATCCTCTCGGATTGAAATCAATGTTTCCAAGACATCGCTACTCTTATCTACTCCCGAAGGATTCTGACTAAGATATTTTCGTGCTGCAGCAATTTTGAAGCCACGCACTTTTATCAGATTGTATATTAATTTTATCTGTTCGATATCCTTCTCGGTATATTGGCGAACCTTGTTGGTAGAAACCTTTGGCTTGAGAAGAGGAAATTCCTTCTCCCAAAAGCGAAGAGTCGACTCGTTAACTCCCACAAGTTCGGCAACTTCCTTGATAGTATAGTATAATTTCGTATTCTTATTTGAATTCAGCGCCATGATTGACCTTATTTAGTTCTTTTATTTGCAAAGATAATAAAAATATCCTTCTCTGCTCCCTCTTCTCTTATCTTTTTTGTATCTTTGCATCTGAATTTTCAAAAAGAATAAAAATCAAAACAAAATAAATATGATGACAGCAAAAGAAATCCGTGACTCCTATTTGAAGTTCTTTGAGTCAAAGGAACACGTCATCGTTCCGTCTGCCCCTATCGTTGTAAAGGACGACCCTACGTTGATGTTCACAAATGCTGGTATGAACCAGTGGAAAGATATTATCCTTGGTACCAAGGAACCTGAGCCACGCCGCCGCGCCGACTCCCAGAAGTGTCTGCGTGTTAGTGGTAAGCATAACGACCTCGAGGAGGTTGGCCGCGACTCTGCGCTCAGCCACCACACTATGTTCGAGATGTTGGGTAACTGGAGTTTTGGTGACTATTTCAAGCAGGGTGCCATCGACATGGCATACGAATATCTCGTAGATGTGCTGAAGCTAGACCCTAAGGATCTCTATGTAACTGTTTTCGAGGGCGATGCCAGCGAGAACCTTACACGTGACGACGAGGCTGCCAGCTATTGGGAGAAACATTTCCCTAAGAATCACATCGTGAATGGAAACAAGCACGATAACTTCTGGGAGATGGGCGACCAGGGTCCTTGCGGTCCTTGTTCTGAAATCCACATCGACTTCCGCTCTGAGGAGGAGAAGGCAAAGGTGCCAGGTGAGGAATTGGTAAACAAGGATCACCCACAGGTAATCGAAATCTGGAACATCGTATTTATG
Organism: uncultured Prevotella sp.; assembly: GCA_905236815.1. Taxonomy (GTDB): domain Bacteria; phylum Bacteroidota; class Bacteroidia; order Bacteroidales; family Bacteroidaceae; genus Prevotella. The sequence continues at coordinate 5,877 of CAJOPE010000086.1, forward strand.
CAGTACAACCGTAAGGCTGATGGTAGTCTTGAGCCATTGAAGATGCAGGTAATTGATACCGGTATGGGCTTCGAGCGCCTCGTACGCCTTATGCAGGGCAAGAATTCCAACTACGATACAGATATCTTCACTCCAACTATCAACGAGATTGAACGTCTCTCTGGCAAGAAATACAGCCACACCTTCCCAGAAGGTCCTAATGGTGAGGGCGTTAACGAGCAGCAGAAAGTGGATATCGCTATCCGCGTAGTTGCCGACCACCTTCGTGCGGTTGCTTTTGCCATCGCCGATGGTCAGTTGCCAAGCAATGCCAAGGCTGGTTATGTTATCCGCCGAATTCTTCGTCGTGCGGTTCGCTACTACTATACATTCCTCGACCAGAAGGAATCATTCATGTACAAGTTGCTGCCTGTTCTCGTTGCCGAGATGGGTGGTGCTTATCCAGAGCTCACTGCACAGCAGGAACTTATCGGCCGTGTGATGAAGGAAGAGGAAGATAGCTTCCTCCGCACTTTGGAAAAGGGTATCAACCTGCTCACTGGCGACCTGGAGGCTCTCAAGGCTGCAGGCAAGAAGGAACTCGACGGTGCTTCAGCATTCCGTCTCTTCGATACCTACGGATTCCCTCTCGACCTTACAGAACTCATCTGTGGTGAAAACGGCTACAGTGTTGACGAAAAGGGATTCGATGAGGAAATGGCTAAGCAGAAGGCACGTGCCCGCAATGCTGCTGCTGTTGAGAATGGCGACTGGCAGGTCATCGCTGAAGGCGAGCAGGAGTTCGTTGGCTACGACTATACCGAATATGAGTGTCATATCCTCCGCTATCGTCAGGTTACCCAGAAGAAGAACACTTTCTACGAAGTAGTTCTCGACCACACTCCTTTCTATGGTGAAATGGGTGGACAGGTTGGTGATGCTGGTGTACTCGTTAGCGAGAAAGAAACCATAGAGGTTATCGACACCAAGCGCGAGAACAACCAGAGCATTCATATTCTGAAGAAGCTCCCAACTGATCTGCAAGCTGATTTCATGGCTTGCGTAGATACCGACAAGCGTAACGGTTCTGCTGCCAACCATACAGCAACTCACTTGCTCGACTATGCCTTGAAGCAGGTATTGGGCGACCATGTTGAGCAGAAGGGTTCTTATGTAGATGCAAACACATTGCGTTTCGACTTCTCACACTTCCAGAAAGTTACCGATGAGGAACTTCGTCAGGTAGAGCGCATTGTCAATGATATGGTTCGTCAAGACCTTCCATTAGACGAGCATCGCGATACACCAATCGAGGAGGCAAAGCAATTAGGTGCCATTGCCCTCTTCGGCGAGAAATACGGCGACAAGGTTCGTGTGGTTCGTTTCGGACCTAGCTGCGAGTTCTGTGGTGGTATTCACGCATCTTCAACAGGTCGCATTGGTTTCTTCAAGATTGTTTCTGAAAGCAGTGTAGCTGCAGGTGTTCGCCGTATCGAGGCTCTCACTGGCAAGGCTTGCGAGGAAGCTCTCTACACACTTCAGGACACTCTCCTCTCTGTAAAGGGACTCTTCAACAATGCAAAGGATCTCGAGGGTGTTATCCGCAAGTTCATCGAGGACAATGACAAGATGAAGAAGGAAATCGAGTCATTCCGCGCTCAGAAGGTTGAACAACTTAAAAATAAGTTGGTTGAAAATGCCAAAGAAGTAAATGGTGTAAAGGTGGTAAGAGCTACCCTTCCTATCGATGCAGCCTCAGCAAAGGATATCGTCTTCAAGATTCGCGAAGCTATCCCAGAAAACCTAGTATGTGTTCTTGGAACTGTTGCTGATGACAAGCCATTGTTAAGCGTTATGTTCAGTGATGATATGGTAAAGGATCACGACCTGAATGCAGGTAAGATTATCCGTGAAGCTGCTAAACTCATCAAGGGTGGCGGCGGTGGTCAGCCTCATTATGCACAAGCTGGCGGTAAAGACGTTGATGGCGTTAGCGCTGCAGTAGATAAAGTAATTGAACTTTGCAATCTCTAAATATAAAAAACTCGCTCGACTATTAAGTCGAGCGAGTTTTTTATATATTGATTCTGAATATTTTATTTCTTCAATAGTTCAAGATCATATATTTTCATAACGTTCACTAGTTTATGAAAGTCTTCTCTTGAAATTCTTCTTCCTCTCAGACTTCGGCATTGCGGAAAGTTCTCGAAATATTCCTCTTGCGTGGAATACCATTGAAAATGGCGAACTTCATTCAGATACAGAAGTTCCTGGTTTATCTTCTTGGCAGAACCAGGATGAATACGACTCAAAAAATGTTTTCCATCTTGCATTTCCAGAGCCAATACCAAATAGGTCTGAGGACCAGCATCCTTTTTCTTTTTCACCACAGCATCCGAGATCTTCCAACCTCGAGTAGTTGTCATTGCCTTGATCTGCCATCCTTTCTTATTCAAGTTGTCTGCCATTCCACGGAACACAACGCCATGAGCAGAAGTATCACGTAAACCCGTATAGGCAATCGAATAATGTATCATCTCATGTAGCAGTACATTCTCTGCCTGGAATTCCGTCATATCATAATAGGTAGTAAGACGTATAGCAAAATCAAAGATACGCCCCTTTCCTCTGCCGATAGTTCTACGGCAGGAAAAGGTACCCAACTGATTCTTGCTTTTCGATAAACCTATCATTGGAAGAGGAAGCCCCCCTCCAAAATATTCATTATTGAATCGTATGAAATTATCTTCTATCCAGTTTTCTGTTACTATCATAGTTTCTTTAAGATTAACGAATCCTGTTACTTGCTTTTCAGCATAGCCACAAGATATTCACTTCGTGTCCCAATACGGAACTTGGCGCCCCATATACCAATACCACTTGTCACGAAATACTTGGTGTTCGATTTCGTCAATGGTCCATAGGCTTTCTCATACATCGCATCTTCTATCCAGTTAATTGGCCATACCTGCCCATAATGGGTATGACCACTCAACTGGAAATCTATATGGTTGTGCTCAGCCTGTTCAAGATTGAAGGGCTGATGATCGAGCAATATCGTATAGTTGTTCATATCAAGTTCCTTAGTTAACTCATCCAAGTTCTTGCGATTATGATTGGTTCGGTCGTCACGACCGATGATATTTATACCATCCACCGTTACCACACTATCTACCAGCAAGTTGATCTTTGCCTCTTGATAAAACTTCAAGGCATCCTTCTGACCGCTATAGTATTCGTGATTACCCAAACAAGCATAGATTGGAGCATTGATTTTTCGGAATTCGGCAGCAAAATTCTGTTCCTTTATCGCCCGAATACTTCCATCAATAATATCGCCACCTATCAGAACCAGATCGGGGTGTTCGGCATTAATCAGCTTCACCCACTTGCGGAATTCATCCACGCGATTGTGATATCCTAGATGTAGATCACTCAACATCACGATCTTTATTGGTCGGACAAGCGACTTGGAAGTAGAGAGTTCTAAAGGCTGTTTCACCTTATCCTGATAATGAAAATAACCATAGGTAAAAATAACCGTGATAAAGCCAAATATTGAAAGGGTTCCCCTCACACTATTGAAGAGAAAATCCTTTGGAACCAGATGTATAGCACGTCCTAAATCCAAAACTCCAAAAATCAGTACGCCATAAAGCAAAATGAACAAGGAGGAATTTCCTACCTCATAAAGAATTTCCGATACTGTCATCGGATACTTGTCAAGCCCAACCCCAAAGTTCAGGATAAAGATAATAAAGAAGACAGCCAGTACAGCTACGATTGTCCATCGCCACACACTTGCCAATGGAAGAATATTCCATATATGCCAGAGTGTATAGCCTAGCCCTGCGAAAGGAAGCAGGAAAAACAAAAATGCCCACATATAATTCATAAGTGCAAAGGTAGCTACATTACTTCAAATTTTAATTATCTCATATCAAGTATTTAGTAACGTTTTTACTGATTTATCTCCCCCACAGTTTGCTGTTTTGGCCAGTTTACAAGGAAAAGCTTATCGGTGGCTCGGGTGAAAGCTGTATAAAGCCAGTGTATATAGTCGGGTGTCAACATCTCCTCCGTCATATACCCTTGGTCAATATAAACATGACTCCATTGACCACCTTGTGCCTTATGACAGGTAATAGCATAAGCAAATTTTACCTGCAGGGCATTGAAGTAATCATCTTGCCGGAGTTTGTTCAGTCGGTCTTTCTTCAACGGAATATCAGAATAATCCTCCATCACCTTATTATATAACTCTTCGGTTTGTTCATTACTCAGCGAAGGAGCCTCGGTGGTGAGACTATCCATTATGATGGTCAGTTGCATTTCGTAGTTATCGTAGTCAGGGAACTCCAACAACACATCTGCAAAGTGGAAGCCATAGAGTTCCCGTTCATTGCGAACTCTGCGTACCCTCGCCCTGTCGCCATTGGCGATAAAGGGTAATGGAGAATCCTTGTCATTGAGTTGTTCTGTCCAATAATAGTTGTTCTTCACAACCATCAGCATATCCCCTGAAGTTAGAATATCTTCCCTATCAAGTACTGTGTTACGTATGCCTTGATTGTAGATATTTGCCCGTTTGTTGCTTCTAGTGATGACCATCGTCTCATCCAATCCCACTTCTGAGTAGCTGGAATTAAGCGATTCAATCAATTCATTACCGGGAACTGACACAATATCAGCAAATCCCTGAAACTTAATATTAGGAAGTGAGCCCCCCGCCCATTCAGTAAGTTCATCCGAAATCATTCGACGTATGGTTGTAGCATTATAAAGTATACCACTCTCCTCGCCCTGTCGGAGCGCCTCATTCAGGTCACATTCATAAACTTTCAGTCCGTATCCAGCAAGCACATCTCCATTTAAAGCAGGTGACACCATTTCTCCTATCGGCGGTAACTGTGCTTTATCGCCAATGAGCAGCATACGATCATTCTTGCCCGAATAGACAAATTTCACAAGATCATCCAATAGTGACCCAGAACCGAAACCACCCTTTCCATTAACTGAAGAAGAAAGTTTATTGATCATCGAAGCCTCATCAACCATAAAGAGCATATCCTGATAGCGGTTGACATTAAGATTGAATTGGCCATTCAAGCCTTCATATACCTTTTCACGATAGATGCGCCGATGAATGGTATAAGCAGTATGGTCGCTGTTCAACGAGAACACCTTGGCAGCTCTTCCTGTAGGCGCCAGCAACATCACTTTCTGCTGCATTCTCACCATCGCCCTTACTATGGCGCCAGCCAATGAGGTTTTACCAGTACCGGCACTACCCCTAAGAATCATTACCGACCGGCTATCCCTATCTGTAAGGAAACTAGCAAACAGTTCCAGAGCATTACTCTGCTCGGAAGTTGGCGCAAAGCCAAACTGCTGAATTATCTGATATTTTATTTCGTCAGTTATCATAATTTTTTGTACCTTTGCAAAGGTACAAAAAAAGTAGATGAAAAGAAAAATAAACATCAATTATATCTTGGCAGCATGTGCCGTTGTGCTGGCATTGCTTTGCTTCTTGAGCATCCGGAAGCCAATGGCATTCGAAGCTGAGCAAACTAGCAGGGAAACAGTGGTGAAAGAGCAGTTGATGCACATCCGAATGGCCGAGGAGAAATTCAAGCAGAAACATGGTGCCTACACCAGTAACTTCGACCTGCTGATAAAAGAGGGATACCTTGACAAGGAATCGCAGTTCATACCTTTCTCCAACCATAAGAAATTCTCTCTTAGCGCCTCTACTCAGGTAAGCAAGAGCGGAAAGCAGATTCCACTAATGGAATGCAGTGCACTCTACGAGGACTATCTCGTTGGACTTGATTCGCATGAAATAGATCAGCTCACCCAGCAGGCAAATGCCTCGGGACAATTCCCTGGATTAAAAATTGGTGATATAACTGAAAATAGCAACAATGTTGGAAACTGGCAATAAAACACTGATAAAACCAAGGCTGACACTTCGCTTTAGCCGTAACACACTTTCCTTCTCTGTTATCGACCGCTCGATACCAGAGCAGCTAAGATTTGAGCCATACATCGTGAAAAGCGGTATTTCAATGGCAGCCAACCTTAGAGGAGCTTTCAAGGAAGACAATATCTTGCAGCGACAGTTTGATAATGCCAGGGTACTGATAGACACTCCAGTATTACTCGTTCCTATTGAGGAGTTCAACGAATCCAAGACTGCCTTACTCTATCATCACGCTTTCACAAATACCGAAAACAACAATGTTTTACATACGGTTCTACCAGAACTGAATGCCGTAGCTGTTTTCTCCATCAACAAGGATTTGAAGCTAGTATTGAGCGACCATTTCAGCAATATCCGCTATCTACCAACAATGATGCCTGTATGGAACCATCTACACAAGCGCAGTTTCGGGGGCAGCCATAACAAACTCTATGGCTATTTCCACGACAAGAAGTTGGATATCTTCTGTTTCGACAAAAACCGCTTTAAGTTCTCTAACAGTTTTGAGACTCCACATAGTAAAGATGCTGTATATTTTCTGCTCTATGTGTGGAAACAGCTTAATATGGATGTACATCATGACGAACTTTATCTCTATGGTGACATTCCTGAGAAAGAGGAGCTTCTCACAACTTTGAAGCTCTATTTACAGAAAGTGATTGCAATCAACGCTTCGGCTGAATTCAACCGAGCACCCATCACACAGATCAAGGGTTTGCCATTCGATTTGCTGACACTTTATACAAAGTAAAGATTAATAATTAGAGAATATTGAAAAATGAGAATAATAACAGGAATCTATAAAGGAAGACATTTTGATGTCCCTCGCACATTCAAGGCTCGTCCAACCACCGATTTTGCCAAGGAGAATATTTTCAATGTTCTTCAGGGTTATGTTGACTTTGAGGATGCTACAGCACTTGACCTTTTTTCAGGAACAGGAAGTATCTCACTAGAGTTGGTGAGCCGAGGTTGTCAGCAGGTAGTGAGTGTGGAAGCCGACCGCGACCACGCACGCTTTATTCAGGAATGCTTCAAGAAGTTGAAAGAGGACAAGGATATTCTCATCCGAGGTGATGTTTTCCGTTTTCTAAAAAGTTGTAAGCAGAAATTTGATTTTATTTTTGCCGATCCTCCTTACGCCTTGGAGAAGTTGCCAGAAATTCCCGATCTCATTCTGAATGGTGAACTCTTAAACGAGGAAGGTATCTTAGTATTTGAACATGGCAAGAACTATGATTTCTCTAATCACCCTCGATTTGTAGAACATCGTTCGTATGGTAGTGTAAACTTCTCGATCTTTAGATAGAGATAAGTTTACACCTTATCTTACTGGTAGAATTACATTAGCGGACTTAGTAATCGAATCAGACTCACCCAAAGTCGTTTTATAAAATTCTGCTTTGGTAAATCTTTCAAGTGTTCGGCAATTACACAGTTTTTCTGATCACTGAGGAAAAGTTTCTTTAATCGCAATGCCATTTCAGCGTCATAGAAGAAGGCATTCGACTCAAAATTATTCTCGAAACTTCGGAAATCAATATTCGTACTACCCACCGTAGAGATACTATCATCGCTCACCAGCAGTTTACTGTGGTTGAAACCTTTCTGATAGAAACATATCTTCACTCCAGCCTCCAACACTTCAGCATAATAACTCCGGCTCGCCACATCTGCCAAACGAGCATCCCCCTTCATTGGCACCATCAATCTTACATCCACGCCAGCCAGTGCCGCTGTGCGCAAGGCAAATAATACAGGATCGGTAGGAAGGAAATATGGAGTTTCCATATAAACATACTGTCGTGCCTGAAGAATAACGCGAACATAGCCCTGCATAATATCTGGCCAAGGGGTGATAGGACCGCTTGTTACAATTTGGCAAAGGCAGTTGTTTGCAATCGAGAAATCAATTTCTGGATAATATTTGCGATTGGTTACCAATGTCCGGTCAACAAAATACCAATCGACCAAGAATGCACGCTGAATACCATAAACACCTCCTCCTTCAATCCGTAGATGCGTATCACGCCAAGGCATACCACCTGTACCCTTAACATATCGAAGAGCAAGATTCATGCCTCCAACAAAGCCCACCTTTCCATCAACTACACATAGCTTTCTATGATTTCGATAGTTGGCTTTACTAGTAAATACAGGGAATTTAACAGGCATAAAGGAATGGACATCTACACCTCCATCACGCATCCGTTCAAAGAAATGATCTTTTACCTTCCAACAACCTAAGTCATCATAGATAAATCTCACCTCTACCCCCTCTGAAGCCTTGTCGATAAGGGCATCAGCAATAAGGTTACCCAGAGGATCATCCTCTATAATATAGGTAGCAAGATGGATATGATCTTTAGCACTACCAATAGCTTGCAGCAAGCCTGCTATAAACTCATACCCATTGGTATAGATTTTCACTTCGTTATCCTTGAAAGGCAAAGCTAGACTCTGATTGGCAAAAAGCCTCATCAGTGGACGCTGGTTCTCGGGAAGATGCAGATTTTCCTGTTCGGCAAACTCCAGCATCGCGCGCTTGGTGAGCTGATCCATACTGCGTTGACTCAGCAGACGTTCCTTTCTAGTATTTTGTCCGAAGAAAAAATACAGGATTATTCCAAAAATTGGCAGAAACGAAAGCACTAGAAGCCAAGCCATAGTTTTTACAGGCGGGCGATTGTCGAGCAATACCCGAAGCATTACACCTATTATTATAATAGTGTAGAGGGCTATAGCTATCCAGTGTATATAAATCATAGTTATTTAAAACCGATGAGTTTATGTGTCTGAAGACTTAGCTGCCATTTAGGATGTTTCTCAATAAACGAGATACATGCTTGAGTGATAGCGCTATTGCGTACAACATCCCCCACATCACATGGCTGCAGATAATAATAGTCGGCGGCAATGCCAAAATCGCTGACTTCCTTTCCCTCTTCAAAGAGCACTTTCAGTTCGCTGCATTCCTCGACCACAACATTCTCCTTAGGCGAGACAGTAAGCCAGTCGAGGTTAGAAGGAGGAACATGAGTTCCATTTGACTCCATCGCCACTTCGCCAAATCCTGCCTCATGGAAGGAGTCAATAAGAGCAACATCCACTTGAAGCGTAGGCTCTCCACCGGTAAGCACAACAAGCACATCAGTTGAAGGACACAAAGCCTTGGCGCGGCTGATGATTTCTTCGGCCGACAACTCCTCGTAATGAAGGAAATCGGTGTCGCAGAAAGAACACTTTAGATTACATCCACTAAAACGGACGAAAACGGCAGCTCTTCCTGTGTTGTGACCTTCACCTTGGAGGGAATAGAAGATATCGTTAACCCTATAGCTCATAGATGGCGATATTGTTCTCACTCTCTTGTACCTTAGCCTTATAGCACTGAGGAATCTGATCAACAATCCACTTGGAGATATTCTCGGCTGTTGGATTAAAAGGAAGAATCTCATTCAAGTCGGAATGATCCAAACGTCCATGCACTAACTGCTTGAGATGGCTGAAATCTACAACCATACCATCGGCGTTGAGTTCCTCGGCCTTGCAATATACTGTGATGATCCAATTATGACCATGCACTCTAGTACACTTACTTTCATACGAGAGGTTCAGGTGATGACTAGCTGAAACCTCAAATGTCTTTTCTATATAGTACATAATTAATGAATTGTCTTAATTCTTAGTCTCTTTTTGGGAGATCGTTATAAAATATTGCTGCCCAACTGCTTTGCCATCGCATTGCGAATGGTCTGCATATCCTTATATTCCTTCATCACTGCCATCATCTGTTCAGGATTGTTGGCAGATGCAAGAATTTGCTGTTTGAGTTCCACCAAATGATGCTCAACGTAATTCATACGGAATTCAAGTACCAAGCGCAGCATTTCACGGCAAAGTTGTTCTGGAGTGTTCTTTAGCTGAAGGCTCTCTGAAAGCTGATAGTGGTCTGCACACAGTTCAGAAGCCACCTTGCTGATTTCCGGTTCAGGATGGTTGACAAAATACATAGCTGCAACAAAGCCATCATCCCCTAAATGCTGCACAGCCTCTGTGAGAATCTGATTATAGCGATTGTCGTGGAAAGTCAAGTGGTCCGCTCCCAAATCAAGCGCCACATACTGAGCAATTGGAAGAACGATATCGTTATCTTCATTATCCTTAACAGTTATTGTTTGCTCACCATGACGAACCACTAACTGAATGAGCATTCTCTCTACCTTCAAGGTTTGATCATCGAGTGTTGGCGATTGTTTTGGTCCCTGTGGTGCTTGCGCTACAGGTTCCTCCTTCATCCCTGCAGCACGTCTTTCCTCCTTCTGTTTCTCATCCATCCCGTTGCGAATCATACGGTTCATGGAATTAATCAGAGTTTCTTCGTTCAGCATCAATCGCTGTGCGCAATCGTGAATATAAGTTGCTCGGATAATCTGATCCGTAATAACCGCAACACTCTGCACTATGGAGTTTATTGCCTCGGAACGTTTGATAGGATCGGTAACTCCCTTTAGCATCAGATCGCTCTTAAACTGTATGAAGTCCTTCTGATTGTCCTCCATATATTTTTTGAACTCCTCGCCAGAATGAGTCTTTGAGAATTCATCAGGATCCTGGCCATCGGGAAGAAGAAGTACCTTTACGTTCATACCCTCGGAAAGCAACATATCGGTACCACGAAGAGCGGCATTTTGTCCGGCTGCATCACCATCATAGAGCAAAACGATATTATCGGTAAAACGATGCAACAAACGAATCTGCTGAACGGTAAGAGCTGTTCCAGAATTAGCAACAACATTCTCAACACCATTCTGATGCATACTGATGACATCCGCCTGACCTTCCACCATAAACACCTTATTCTCCTTAGCTATGGCTTTCTTGGCCTGATAGATTCCATAGAGTTCATGTGCCTTGTGATAGATTTCAGAATCAGGGGAGTTGACATATTTCTGACTCACGCCGTGGGTTCTGGAGTCTAGTACACGGGCTGTGAAGCCCACCACCTTACCACTCACACTTACCCAAGGAAACACCACTCTGCCTGCATAGCGGTCGATGAGCTCTCCCTTGTCGTTTTTAAAACAGATACCGGTTTTTGTGAGATATTCATCCTTATATCCCTTGGCAATCGCTTCCTTACCCAATCGAAGGCGGTCTGTAGTATCAAAGCCTAACTGGAACTTCTTGATAACATCATCGCGGAAACCTCGGCTGCGGAAATACTGCATACCGATAGCCAGTCCATCAACATCATTATGAAGAAGATTTTGGAAATAGTCGTTTGCCCATTGATTCACAATGAACATACTCTCTCGTTCATTCTGCTTCTGCTTCTCCTCACTGGTGAGTTCCTTCTCCTGCACCTCGATATTGTATTTTCTTGCCAACCATCGAAGGGCATCAGGATAGGTCATCTGCTCCAACTCCATCAAGAAATTGATGGCATTACCACCCTTACCACAAGTGAAACAATGGCAGATACCACGACTAGGAGAAACAGAGAAGGAAGGATGGCTGTCGTTATGAAAAGGACACAAACCAATATAATTGACTCCGCGCTTTCTCAAAGAGACAAACTCAGAGACAACATCCACAATATTTGTGGCTTCCATAATCCTGTCAACAGTCAAACGGTCTATCATATCTTTGCAAAGGTAACAATTTTAATTCAAAAATCATTATACCCTGTTGAGAATTCGTGCACATTTGCTTTGTTTTGTGCACAACACTATGATTTTTGTGCATTTTATTTGCTTGATTAGTAATTTTTGACTATTTTTGCCGTCGACTTTGACATTTTAAAATGTCAGCCTTAAAATAGCAATTTATTAATTTTAAATTTATATGAAGTTGAAAATCGTTGTACTTGCTAAGCAGGTACCTGACACAAGAAATGTGGGTAAGGATGCGATGACAGCAGAAGGCACCGTTAACCGTGCCGCATTACCTGCAATCTTCAATCCAGAAGATTTAAATGCTTTGGAACAGGCCCTTCGCATTAAGGACCAGAATCCAGGTTCTACCGTAACGATGTTGACTATGGGCCCTCCACGTGCTGGCGAAATCATCCGTCAGGGTCTTTATCGTGGTGCTGATGATGGTGTATTGCTTACCGACCGCAAGAGTGCCGGTGCAGATACTCTCGCAACATCTTACTTCCTGGCTAAGGCTATTGAAAAAATTGATAAGGAAATTGGTCATGTAGATATCGTTCTTGGCGGTCGTCAGGCTATCGATGGTGATACTGCTCAGGTAGGTCCTCAGGTTGCCCAGAAGTTGGGACTCAACCAGGTTACTTATGCTGAGGAGGTTCAGAAGATCGAGGATGGCAAGGCTACTATTCTTCGCCACATCGATGGTGGTGTTGAGACTGTTGAGGCTCCTCTTCCTGTTGTTATTACAGTAAATGGCAGTGCTGCTCCTGCACGTCCTTGCAATGCAAAGAACGTGATGAAGTACAAATATGCAACATGTCCTATGGAGCGTACAGGCGAAGAGCCTTGGAAGGATCTCTTCGAGACACGCCCTTACTTGACTCTCGGCCAGTGGAGCATCGCTGATTGTGGCGCCGACTACGATCAGTGCGGTCTTGCAGGTTCACCTACTAAGGTAAGTGCTGTTAAGAGCATTGTTTTCCAGGCTAAGGAAAGCCAGAGCCTCACAAGTTCAGATGCTGATGTTGAGGGACTCGTTAAGGAATTGTTGGACAAAAATATTATTGGCTAAAATAAGAAGTAATGAACAACGTATTTGTATATATTGAAATTGAAGGCACTAAGGTTGCTGAAGTTTCACAGGAACTTCTTACCAAAGGCCGTAAGCTCGCCAATCAGCTGGGTGTAGACCTCGAGGCTGTTGTTGCCGGTACTGGCATCAAGGGCAATGTTGAGGATCAGATTCTTCCTTATGGCGTAGATAAATTGTATGTTTTCGATGGCGAGGGTTTATTCCCTTACACATCAGCTCCTCATACCGACATCGTAGTTAACCTGTTCAAGGAAGAGCAGCCACAGATCGCACTCATGGGTGCTTCTGTTATCGGTCGCGACCTTGGTCCTCGTGTTTCCGCAGCTCTTGGTTCTGGTCTTACAGCCGACTGTACTCAGCTCGAGATTGGTGAGTTCGACGATAAGAAGAGTGGCAAGCACTACGATAACAAGCTTCATGCTATCCGCCCTGCATTCGGTGGTAATATCGTTGCTACTATTATCAATCCAGACCACATGCCACAGATGGCAACAGTGCGTTCTGGTGTAATGCAGAAGGCTATCTATGATGGCAAAGCTAAGGGTGAGGTTGCTTATCCAGAAGTTAAGAAGTATGTTTCTGAGCTTTCATACGCTGTTAAGGTACTCGATCACCACGTAGAGGCTGCCAAGCACAACTTGAAGGGTGCTCCTATCGTTGTAGGTGGTGGTTATGGTGTTGGTTCAAAGGAAGGCTTCGACCAGCTCTTTGAGCTTGCTCATCTTCTCCACGGTGAGGTAGGTGCTTCTCGTGCTGCAGTAGATGCAGGATGGGTAGATCACGATCGTCAGGTAGGTCAGACTGGTGTTACCGTTCATCCAAAGGTTTATATTGCCTGCGGTATCTCTGGTCAGATTCAGCACATCGCTGGTATGCAGGATGCAGGTATCATCATCTCTATCAACTCTGATCCTGAGGCTCCTATCAATGCTATCGCTGATTATGTTATCACAGGTACAGTAGAGGAAGTTGTTCCAAAGCTGATTAAGTACTACAAACAGAATACAAAGTAAATCATGGCAAACTATTATACAGATCATCCAGAGATTGAGTTCCACTTGAACCATCCTCTGATGAAGAGAATCGTTGAGCTCAAGGAGCGCAACTTTGAAGACAAAGATAATTTTGCAGATGCTCCTGTAAACTACGAGGATGCCATCGAAAACTATAAGAGACTTCTCGATATTACTGGCGATGTTGCAGCTAACATCATCGAGCCTAATTCTGAGAGCGTTGACCTTGAAGGTCCACACTTGGAGAATGGCCGTATGATTTATGCCAGCAAGACTTTCGAGAACCTCGACGCTACTCGCAAGGCTGGTCTTTGGGGTATTTCTATGCCTCGTCGCTTTGGCGGTTTGAATGTTCCTAATACTGTATTCTCTATGCTTTCTGAGATTATTTCTGCTGCTGATGCAGGTTTCCAGAATGTATGGTCTTTGCAGAGTTGTATCGATACTCTCTACGAGTTCGGTTCTAAGGAGCAGCAGGAGAAGTATATCCCTCGCATCTCTGCAGGTGAGACTATGTCTATGGACCTTACTGAGCCAGATGCAGGTTCTGACTTGCAGCGTGTAATGCTTAAGGCTACTCAGGATGCTGATGGTACATGGCGATTGAATGGTGTAAAGCGTTTCATCACTAATGGTGACTCTGATATTCACTTGGTATTGGCTCGTTCTGAGGAAGGTACTCACGATGGTCGTGGTCTTTCTATGTTCATCTACGACAAGAACGACGGTGGCTGCACAGTACGTCACATCGAGCACAAGTTGGGTATCCATGGTTCTCCTACTTGCGAGTTGGTATTCAAGAATGCAAAGTGCGAACTTTGTGGCGACCGCAAGCTCGGTCTTATCAAATATGTAATGAGCTTGATGAATGGTGCTCGTCTGGGTATCGCAGCTCAGTCTGTAGGTGTTGAGCAGGAGGCTTACAATGAGGGTCTTGCTTACGCTAAGGAGCGTGCTCAGTTCGGCAAGAAGATCATCACATTCCCAGCTGTTTACGATATGCTTTCTCGCATGAAGGCTAAGTTGGATGCTGGTCGTTCATTGCTCTATATGACAGCTCGCTATGTTGATATCTACAAGGCTCTCGAGGACATCGCTCGCGATCGCAAGCTTACTCCAGAGGAGCGCAAGGAAATGAAGCAGTATAGTCGTTTGGCAGATGCTTTCACTCCACTTGCAAAGGGTACCAACTCAGAATATGCTAACCAGAATGCTTATGATGCAATCTCTATCCATGGTGGTTCAGGTTTCATCATGGAGTACAAGTGTCAGCGTTTGTTCCGCGATGCTCGTATCTTCTCTATCTACGAGGGTACAACTCAGCTTCAGGTAGTTGCTGCTATCCGTTATATCACTAATGGCACATACCTTTCTATCATGAAGGAAATGCTTGAGAATGATGTATGCGATTGCGTTAAGCCATTGAAGGCTCGCATTGAGAAGCTCGTTGCTCTCTACGAGGAGGCTATCGAGAAGGTTAAGGCTGATGAGAATCAGGATGAGCATGACTTCCTTGGTCGTCGTCTCTACGATATGACTGCTAACATCATCGAGTCTCTCCTTATCATCGAGGATGCTACTAAGGCTCCTGAACTCTTCAAGAAGAGTGCTAACGTATTCGTACGTATGGCAGAGGAGAACGTAATTGGCGCTCACTCTTACGTTATGGCTTTCAATGCAGATGACTTGAAGGACTTTGTTGCCGCAGAACCTGAGGCAGAAGCTACAGCTGAATAATTTCTTTATTCACAATATCTCAAGAGCCTTCACTATATAAATTAGTGAAGGCTCTTTCTTTATATAGAAAAATTCCACGCAAATTACGCTTTTCGAAGAATAATAGTTAACTTTGCGGTGAATATGAGAAAAATTATTTATATCACTATAGCTGCGACCCTGTTAACTATCGGTTTTACAGGCTGTCGCTTTGCCCCATCACAAGATATGGGCGACACAGTAGCTGCAAGTGTGTTTGCTCCTATTGACACTGCTGCCCTGAACAAGGCAAGACTAAAGAAGGCTCAGCAAATGATGAAGGATAGTATCGGTATCTATTATATCGGGGATGGCAGTAATCGCGAACAATTGCAATTAGTTAGCTATCCTAGCCGACGAGACACCCTAATGATTGGCAAAGCCAAGAAGATTAATGTGAAAGGAAGTGCCGATTTCGGACGAATTACGCGCGCTACTTTCGTTAAGTTGGAGACTGGCGACAGCATTGTTACTTCCCTTGAAGAAGTAACATTTCAAGCTCACACTACATTAAATACAGAAAAACAGGGGGCCAAGGATAAAAAGAATAAGGAATAGAGAATACGCCTGCTATGTTCACTGATCAGGATATTGTTCGTATATCTTCAGACCATATTCCTGAGCTGTCACATAGATATATTCCATAATATTGGCAAGATGTTCCTCGTAGCTTTTCCATTCCTTCTGCTTCAAGAAGAAATAAATCTCGATAGGCAAACCACACTGGGTAGCTTCTAGTTGGCGTACCATTATCATCATCTGGGTATTCACATCCGAACGATTCTTGAGATATTCCTCGATATCCTTTCGGAACTGTCCGATATTCGATATTGGGATAAGTTCCTGCTCTCCCATTTTCTTTGGTGAAGAAATCTCTTTGGTTGCTGCATCAGAAGTTTTGGCTGCAACAGGTACACGTTTCACACTTCTGAAATCAAAATAAATCTTACGCTGCACTCTTCGTCCAGGACTCTCCTGCATACCAATCCAGTTCTGGAAGCTTCCATTTACCAGAGAGGTTGGGGAAATCGTGATGATAGTATTATCGAAATTCTGAACCTTTACTGTGGTAAGATTAATCTCCTTCACAATGCCATTGATTTGTGTGGAAGGAACCGTTATCCAATCTCCCCGATGGAGCATGTTATTACTAGTAAGACGAACACCTGCCACCAACCCCTCGATGGTATCTTTAAATACCAGCATGAGGATAGCAGACGTAGCTCCCAAACCAGCAAAAAGTGTCATTGGATTCTTGCCTAATACAATAGCTACAACTACCACAGCTGCAATAAAAATCATCACGATCTTAAGTACACCACAAAATGACTTAAGATATTGCTGGGCACTACTTCTATTGGTCTGTGTATCGAGGTAATTGAAAGAATTGATGAAGACTGTAGCTGTTCTCACCGACATCACAGTAATATAAATAGCCGTGAGGCGAGCTGTGATTTCGCTAACCAGTGGAATCTGATAGAAGACCATCGGTATAAGCGTCCACACGACAATGGCAGGAACAATGTGGCAAGCACTATTCAGCACTTTCTCATTGAAAAGCACATCATCCCACTTAGCCTCAGTCTTGCTTGTAACCTTGAGAAATGCTGGTACAAATAACTTTCGGCAAAGATAATCGCTGAGTACCGCCAAAAGGATGGCCACAAGGATGAGCAGTGCATGGCGAACTATAGGAACAATGGTTCCTGTCAAGCCTGTCAAGCCTATCAGTTCTTCTACAAAAATTCGTATTTCCTCCATTTCTATAATGTATCAAAATTACCCTAGGATATATGCCTGAACTTCAAATTTTGCCACCTCAGGCAACTGGATATATTAATGAGGCTGGCAAAGAATATTGCAAACACGATCCTGGAAGTTGCGGGCATTTTTGCCATGCATGATTCCCTGATTGATGATCGAGAAGCACAAGCGATGACCATTAGAGGCTGTACAATAGCCAGCAAGACTGATAACTCCTGTAAGGGTTCCGGTCTTTGCACGTACATTGCCACTTGCAAAAGTGCCTTTCATACGCTTCTTCAAAGTTCCATCTACACCGGCAATCGGCAGTGACTGTGAAAGGTGCATATAGATATTATCGTTCTTGAAAGCATAGCGAAGCAACTTTGTCTCCAGTTCTGCACTCAGATAGTTGTAAAGCGAGAGTCCTGAACCATCTGCCAACTTATAATTACGAGAGTCGAGACCTATCTTATCGATAAGTCGGCGCTCTACAGCTATAGCGCTCTTGGAACTTGCCGGATGATTTCCAGTACTGGCTGCTATCTGATAATACATTGCCTCGGCATAAAGATTATCACTCTCCTTCATCATTCGCATCAGCACCTGGTCAATGGTATGAAAACGGGTGATAATTGTAAAGGCATCACCTGGACATCTACCTTCTTTCGCCCACCCGGAATAGTAGATACTATCCTCGTGAAGCTTATTGAGAAAGCGATCCATAAAGAAATCCTTTCGACCGATAAGCAAGGCTGAAAGTTTAGGGTTGTCATCATCCCAGCACCATCCCTTGCCATAGAGTTTGTCATCTTTCATTGACTTGTCGGCATAGATAGTACCACGGATGGTGTCTATTCCCATCTCGGCAAGACTATGCACAAAGGCCGCCATATCATCATTGTTGAAACGAGGATCCATGCCTCCAACACAATAGAGATTTCCATTGAGAACACTATCCTTTATTTCACCCGTATATTTCAATTGAGTTTTAAACTGGTAAGAACCACCCAGACAGTCGAGGGCAGTAATTGCAGTAAGCACCTTCATCGTAGAAGCAGGGCGCAGCAACTGCTGGGCATTGTGCTGATAGATGCAGGAGTCGGCATCAAGATCCCAAACCATCATACCCACCTGAGAGGTTTGGAACATCTTGCTCTCAAGTAAACGGTCGATATGTACCTGAACAGCCTTAGGCCAAGGCAGGGAAATGCTGTCAGGCGACAAGCTATCGATGAGCATAGAATCAGGCATTTCCACCTGGTCCTCATCATCATTCTCAATAGTTTCCCCGTTATCTGTTTGTGAATAAGCTTGCTGAGGCATCAGTGTCAGCATCACAACACCGATCATCAGCAAATATCTGTAAAAATTACTCTTCATTTTGACGTTTCTTCAATTCTCTCATAAAGGCATCATCGTCTTCTGGAAGCACCCCCTCCATATTGTTATTGCCATATTCTATTAGCAGATAATGGCTCAGACCAAATGCTGTCTTCATCGAAGTAACTTTCTTTATCATATCGACAGGAATATTGCGGTTGGCCGAGAATCGTCCCTTGTTGATAATCAGGAATTCCTTCTCCTCATCCATGTCAATGGGCTTAATGCGACGGAAAGTGTAAGTTGTATTCAGGACTCGCTCCACCATACCTACTACGATGATGGCTACAAGAATGCCAATCGCTGCCTGACGATTCCAGAAAAACCAGAACGAAAGCAGTGTAAATACCGTAATACCACTCTTTGCAGCAATCGTAAATCGCTGATGAAAAGTCCTGTCCATACCTTATTAATAATATTATCGGTTGCAAAATTACAAAAAATATGCCGTATATAGTGTAATTCTGATAACTTTTTGCTACTTTTGCAAGCAAAACTAAGGGATTTGAAGTCCCATCCCTGACTATCACGCTGGGGAGAACATCTAAAAATTATGGTTTATAAATATGATTTTCTCATCATCGGCTCAGGTATTGCCGGTATGAGCTACGCCCTGAAGATAGCCAGAGCGCACAAAGGTAAGGTCTGTATGATCTGCAAGACTTCTCTGGATGAAGCCAACACATCATTTGCTCAAGGAGGTGTAGCATCGGTTACCAACCTTGAGGTCGATAATTTCGAGAAGCACATCGAAGACACTATGATCGCTGGTGACTACATCAGCGACCCTGATGCTGTGAAGCAGGTAGTGACAAAGGCTCCTGAGCAGATCAAGGAACTTGTAAACTGGGGTACTAACTTCGACAAGATGCAGGATGGTAGATTTGACTTGCATCGAGAGGGTGGTCACTCTGAATTCAGAATTCTGCACCATGCAGATGATACAGGTGCAGAAATTCAGCGTGCACTGATGGAAGCTGTACGCAACAATCCTGATATCGAAATCAAGGAAAATCATTTTGCAGTAGAGATTATCACTCAGCATCATATGGGCGTGCGCGTTACCCGCCGCTCTCCACATATTCAATGCTATGGCGCTTATGTGCTGAATCCTGACACTGAGAAGGTGGATACTTATCTCAGCAAGGTTACTGTGATGTGTACTGGTGGATGTGGTGCTGTTTATCAAACTACCACTAATCCTATCATCGCCACAGGTGATGGTGAGGCTATGGTATATCGCGCTAAGGGAACTGTCCAGGATATGGAGTTTGTTCAGTTCCACCCTACGTCACTTTACCATCCAGGTGAGACACATCCTGCCTTTCTCATTACAGAGGCTATGCGCGGATATGGCGGCATTCTGAAGTTGCCTACAGGTGAAACTTTCATGGAGAAATACGATGAGCGCTTGAGCCTTGCTCCACGCGACATCGTGGCTAGAGCTATTGATAAGGAAATGAAGATTCATGGTCTGGATCATGTTTGCTTGGACGTAACCCACAAGGATCCAGAGATGACTAAGATGCACTTCCCTAACATCTATGCAAAATGCCTCAGCATTGGCATAGATATTACAAAGGATATGATTCCTGTTCGCCCAGCTGCTCACTACATGTGCGGTGGTATCAAGGTTGACTTGAATGGCTGTTCAAGCATCGAACGACTCTATGCACTTGGCGAGTGCTCTTGCACAGGCCTTCATGGAGGTAACCGTCTGGCAAGTAACTCCCTCATTGAGGCTGTTGTTTATGCAGATGCTGCAGCAAACCATAGTATGGAACATGTAAGCGACTATGATTTCAATGACCAGATTCCTGAATGGAATGATGAGGGCACTATGACCAATGAGGAAAAAGTACTGATTACTCAGAGTAACAAGGAGGTTGGACAGATTATGAGCAACTATGTTGGTATCGTGAGAAGTGATCTCCGCCTTCATCGTGCATGGGATCGTCTTGACTTAATATATGAAGAGACAGAACGATTATTCAAGCGTGTTAAGGTAAGCCGTGACCTCTGCGAGCTTCGCAATATGATCAACACAGGATATCTTATCACACGTATGGCTATAGAGCGCAAGGAAAGCCGTGGTCTTCATTATACCATCGATTATCCTCACCACGCTTACGACAAGGAAAAATAAAAAACTCCTCAAAACTCTACCTTAAAGGATGAGAGATGATTCTTGAGGAAAAAAAATAAGTTAAAAGGCATCTGTTCTATGAATCAGATGCCTTTATTTTTTCATATCTTCAATATAGATGCGTCTATTTTCACTGAAATTATTGAAATTATTGATTACCGATCTGCCAATATTCTGAGCAACAGAACTTTACACAACCTACCAAACAAGCTCAATCAATAAACAAAGCAAATTGAACCGTTCTTAGAACTCATTTTGCCGTTTATCAAAAAGCAAAGTAGAATGAGCGACCACACAATAGTTGATGTTTTACCAAATAAAACATTACATATTATAATGAAAGACCTTATGTTTTGTGTTATAAAAGACCAAATATTGCAAGACCAACAAATATAGATAGAGAACGAAACAGGCGCTTAGGCAAAAGAAAAATAGCCAAATAGCAAATTATTGTTGCATCCCAAGAATATCAAAATCAATAATTTCAATAATTTCATCAAAATTAAGCACCTATACAAAAAGGGTAAAACACAAAAAAGCTCAGCTAAATAGCTGAGCTTCTTTATTTTTTTTCGAAATGATTCGAATTTTAGAGGTCATCAATAGCGCCTTCCTGGCCAATCTTGAAGTTCTGTGTATCTACATAACGCATTGTGATAAAGCAAGCGTTCTTCTCACCTGTGGTGATAGAAAGAGTAACAGAGCCCTTCTTACCATTATCGTATGTTGTAGCATACTTACACTGGTTGTTCTGTACAGCTGTGAACTTAGAGTCATCAGTTGCTGGTGTGAAAGGAACGAATTCCTTGATATCAGCAGAAGGATTGCCATACTTCTTTGTAAGCATCTGCTGCAAAGATGTATAAATCTTCTCCAACTGTGCCCAGTTTTCAGCTGGTGGGAAAGTAACACCGACAGAGTTTACAAGATTTACATAAGTATTTCTGTCGACGAAGATCTGGCAGTTATTATAACCTGCGAATCTACCTGAAAGGTAAATACAATTTTCAACTCGTTTCTCACGCTTGAAGCCCTTAGCTTCCAACTTTCTTACGAAAGCATCCTGAGTACCATCAATTGGAATACCCTTAAAGGTCTGGTGGTAAACTCCTGCGTTTGTAACAGCCTGACGATCGGCATCAGCTTGTGCCATAGCTGAGAAAGACACGATCAACGATAACAATAGTAAAACTACTTTCTTCATAATTACATTTATTAATTTATTCTTAGGTATCAGTCCATATTCGGTATTTAACCCGTAGAATCATTTTCACTCATCTCCGGTTTTTCATACCTTCAACGGTTAATTAGCATTCTGCTGCAAAGATAGGAAAAATATTTTATCGCAATACTTTTTACCTAACTTTTTTTGTCAAATGTGCCATTTTTAAACCTTATTTAACAATATATTCATTTCTACACTTCTTTTTTCACAATAAATTATAACAAACCTTATAAATAAGGCTGTTGAAATTTTCCACCCATACCTCTATCGGGTAAGACTAAACTTGACACTCAAGCCAAAATCTTGCGTAGTAGTTGGGTAACTGCTGCTACTCAGCAATGGGGTATTAGTCTGGCGGTCGAAGTAGAAACTCATTGTGAGCAAGCGGCTCAGAGTATAGTCGGCAGTAAAGCTCAACTTGAACGCTGAGTTGCCACTGCTGGCAGCACTCTCACAAGTTTGAATGGCACGTGTGATAGCTGCCTGCTGGCGATAACTCATATCCAAACGGAGGTTCAAATCCCGGTTGGCATTGCTACGACTATTTCGACTGCTATTATTGTTTGACTCATTATTCTTATTCGATTTAGCCTTACGCTTCTTTGGACCGAAAAGGTCAAGATTATTGATCTTATAGCCCATACCTATTACCCAGTCTTTGCTAAGGGCTTCGTTAATCTGAACACTGGTCATACTCAACGAGAGCTGTCTCGTCTGACGGTATTCTACCTTAGCAGTCATATTATTATTAAAGGTCATATCCACTCCCAACAATGGCGAGAACGACTCATTGATACTCACCTGGGAAATATCATACATGCTATGAGGCAGCGGTGCGCCATCAGTCGTCGTACTAGGAATGAAACCCAAATCTCCATTCATCTGCATAAAGGTGGCATAGGTGCTATAAGAACCTATTGTGAAGATGCTCTTGTAAGAGTGGTTGATGTTGAAACTCTTGAATACATCAGCAAACCATGGGAGCTTTGCCAAACCGCTATAGCGAAGCGACCAGTTTGGCAGCATTCGGCTGAGAGCAGGGAACAAGCCCAGTGAGTGACCAGGCATACTGGTATAAGCCTCCAGGAATGCAGGGATCATTACATCTCCGCTATACATATTCACGCCATTATTCGAAGAGTGATAATTACCAGCATAACCATAATTCGAAGGATACGCCTTACCATCATAGAGGCGCTCCACCCTAGCACGATAGGTATCAAGCAAACCACGGAACTTATCGAAAGATGCACTGCTATAGCCATTCTTCGCATCACCAATTCCCTCGAAAGCACTGCTTAAAGAGATTGTAGTGATGGTAAACTGTCCACTTTGAGTAGAAGGCATACCTGTATAGGCATATTGAATGCTGTTAAAGGTGGTCTGCTGACGGGCTGCATTTAAATCGATTTTCAGATTCTTGGCAGGTTCAAGCGTCATTCGCAACTGGAAGTCCTCTGTCTTACTGGTAGTAGCAGGAGAAGAGAGGGAGTCTTCTGAAAGAAGCCATCCTCGATCATACACCTTATTTATATAGGAGTCATCTGTCAGACCAAATGCAAAGTCTAGACCAGGTGAAAGTGCAGAGCCTGTCTTCTGTCCAAACATATTGCCAATGCCGTTCATAAAACCAGGCAACATCATCTGCCGCTGATTGCGATAGCTCATGCTTACATTTCTCACCATCATCGCAACTCGGGCAGCACCCTGTGCAATCTTGTACCAAGTCTCATCCTTTTGAGACTCCTTCGGAGTGATAGTAACTTTCAACTTCACTGCAGAATCTACCTTATTGGTAATCTTGATGCTGTTCTTGTCTACATTGCTATACTTCAGCTTGAAGGTCTTACCTTCTGCTGTCTTTGCTGAAACAATAAGTCGACTTGTATTCTTACCATGACTCACCTTGAGAGTTGTGTCTGGTCGCAGAGTGATTTCTTTCTCATAACTACGCTTATTCTTTGGTAGAGCCTTTTTCTGCTCATTCGATTTATTGTTCTTGAGAATATTCTTTTCAGCCTCATCAGGATCCTTGCCTGCCTTCTTTGCCTCCTCGCGAGCTTGCTTAATCTGTTCCTTCAACTTGCGCTGTTCTTCCTTCTTCTTGTCACGCTCACGCTTCTGACGTTGAAGTTGACTACGAGAGGTCGTCTTATCAAACTTCTGATTCACCTCCTTCAGGAAAGGAACGTGATTATAAAGTCGAAGCATATTGAAGGTGCTGTTGATATTCAAGTCACGATTGTTGTTAATGGTATTTCCTAGATTTGTACCATCATCCAACTGTGTTCCACGCTCCCAATTATATGTTGAACTATAAGTTGCATCAGCAGTCAACCAATCAAAAACAGGCAGCAAGTTGATAGGCAACTTATAGGATGCAGTGAAGTTCTGCTGATAATCGAGCGGAGTTCCCATACGGCGAATTCCTGTCCATACAGATTCTTTCCATGCCTCATACTCATTGGCATAGAGTTCCTTGTTTACTGGTAAATTCGGCTCTTCAATCTGCGAATGAGTAGCACTGTTGAAATTCATATGCAAGTTCTTAGTGATATCCCAACGCAAGGAGAATTCACGATTCCAAAGGAACTGGCTATCAAACTGCAGATCAAGATTTGCATTCTCGGTACTTTCCATATCCCGCTCCTGCAATTCATGATAGGAACGAGTCATCTCGGTATTGAATCCTATACTCTGAGGGAGATAGTTCAGTCCAAATTTCTTGAGAATATCCAGCCATTTACTCTTGCTTTTGAGTTTCTTGAAAGGTTCCCAGGTCTTGTAGTTTGGAGACCAGTTATAGTCGAGAGAACCTCTCCAGTTTTCAGTTCGCTCATAAACGGTTGTTTCGCCTGAGGTACTCTGACGAGCATGACTATAAGAAACCGAGAAGTTGGCAGGATCGTATGGCATAGGGTGTCCCTTTGTCTGAATACCCACCTTTGCATTGGAAATAGAGAAATTAGTTTCTGTATTCTTGGTAATAGCAATGCTCTCAATACTATCCTTAGCATGCTTGTCGGTCAATGCATCCAATGCCTCGTCAAGTTTCATATCTGTATCCAGCGGATTATACTTAGGAGAAGTACGTTCCTTGGTCACACTATAATAAATAGGAAGTGAAACCTTTGCCTTCTCAGGGAAGAACTTACCAAGTTCAAGGCTCGTAGTCACACCATAAGTGCCAAAGTTATCTTGTGCTCTACTATTCACACCATCTTCCAAGCCTCCAAATCCCTCGGAGATATATTTACCATGGACATTCAGCGAGCCTAGATCCGACAACTGCATATCAAGATTGGCATTAGCAGCCCATCCACCAGTGTTATTATATTCCTTCAATCGGAGTTCATTTACCCAAACCTCACCACTCTTTATCTCGGCAGAATTGTTACGAACACCAATCATCATTGTCTTTATTTCACCCAAAGACGGATTACCCTTCACAGAAACGCGATTAGAAGGATGATCAGAATCGTAACCTGAAAATTCCTGGTTATAAGATATTTTCTGATGATTACGATCGCGCTTAATATTGGTAAACACAGACATAGGGATATCCATCAAGTTATCTTGTGGCCATACGATTGCCCGTTGATCTGTAGAATACTGATTATAATTCTTTGCAGGTGTTAACTTCAAAGGAATTTCATATTCATAATAATTATTCTTGTAATCACTACCCAATCGGATAAAGACATACAGCTCGTTATTCTTCAAATTGGTAATATCCTGCTGCAGAGCATTGGCATGACTATACATCTGCAAACGCTTGTAGTTACGCAAGTCGAGAGTGGTATTTTTATATACAGCCTTTGCCTCACCTGGGCTCAAGTTCTTAACCACCATACTCAAAGATTGCTCATTGGCCTCAACCAACTGTGGCTGGGTAGGATCCTGCTCACGAGTAAGTCCTGGAGGCATTACATAGTTTACAGGTTCCTTACTACTGTTTTCTTCGAGATTCACAGCACTTGTTTCCAAGGTTCCGCTATTTGCAGAACCCAGCATCTGTTCATAATCCCTCCATTCACCTCTCACCAAATCGAGTGTTCCCAATCGCAAAACGATAGGATGCTTGAAACCTGTTAGGTAAAGGCGGATAAAGCGAATACTGCTGAAATCGGAAATACCTCCAACTCGCTTGACATTCACATCCTTCAAAGGGATACGATACTGATACCAAGTCACTCTTTCATTCTTAACGCCATTACGCAGACTTGGAGTAACAGAACGTTTATCTACTATATAATTCTGACCAACTATGGTATCATTAGGATTGATATCAAGACCATACTCGAAATACTTCTCATATTTATTCAAAGTATAATCCTGATTGATATCTTCCACATCAGGGGTTGTCTTGTAGGAGGTATCATAGCTCTCATTTCTATTATCACTATCAGGGGAGTTACCCTGAGGATTATTAATACGCTTGTATCTGTCTAAGATAGAGGTTCTTGCCTGATCAAAATCACTTCCTCGGAAATAGTGATAGTCATCATTGGCAGGATCAGGAAGGATGACATACTGAAAAACAGAATCACTAACATTAGTTCTTACCTGATTCAGATAATCCTGATAGAAAGTCTGCTCCTCCTTATCGTTCAAACCATTAAATCCAACATCCTGCAAAGCTCTGCTGCCACTGGTGGTAGCAAAAGAGTAAGTAATGGTGCTTGTCTTTGGAATTCTACCCCATTGTGTGTTCTCAAAGTTACTGCTACCATCTACAGGCATTCCGCTTTCAAAGAACTTTCTTCCATCCGGAAGTACATCCTCACTCACTTCTCCAAGGTCGATATACATTTTTCCCGAATAATCGGAAGCTGTTCCATCTCGACGGGTATAGATGAAAGGATCAAGCATCCAGAACTCCAAATACTCAATATTAGCAGTCTCAAAATCGTTTGTATCCAGCTTTCGCATCATACCACCCCATCTTGCTGCAGGGTTAGGCAAACTACCATCATTATTCAAACTTGGGTCAAAATTATAAGGACCTCTCTCGTTTGGATAGTAAGCCAAGTTCAAGATATTCAACATATTGGAGGTTCCCATATAGGTACTCGTACTACGGTTAGGGAAAAGTTCCGGAACAGGAATTTCTCTTACGTAGTGATTGCTCAACTGGTTCAAATCGCTCTTTATATGACTTGGAGTATAGCTGCTGCTTTTTCGAGTAAAGAGAGGATCGATATAATACCAGGCCAATTTCGCACGGTTATAACCAGCCTGAAGGTTATCCACCATTTTCTGTTCTGGGAATCTCGAAGGAATACTTGAGATGATCCATGAAGTAGGTGAAGTCAAATCGATTGTATTCTTGGCATTTTCAAAATCGTCAAGATAAGAGGCATTATCCTGAATGCCACTTGTCTGGCCAGCAATGAGCTGTGCGAATTCTCCTGTAAATGAAATTTGAGAAGGTTGGGTTACATGGAGAAAAGGAATCTTGTTGAGCATATTAGTGAGCCACTGACTCTCCTTTTTCCAGTTAATGTTCACTCCCCATAATGTATTGTTCAATGGTTCAGATCCCATTCCCACCTTAGTGGTCAATGCCTGTTCCGACAGATGCTGGAAGGTACCACTCAGTTGGAAATTCTTCGAGAAGTCATATTCCCAATTCAATCCAAACATGGTCTTTCTCATCTGTCCATAGTCGCTATTGCTCTCGCAGGAAACATTCACAGCTGTTCCTGCATCAATAATACTCTGATTGAGGATCGTCACCTCACCTGCATTATAATCAACAGAATAATCGACACCCTCTGTCAAGGTAACACCTCCGGCAGTAACCACAACAGAACCTTGCGGAATATTGTATGCACCTACTGAAATGACATTAGCAGATGAACCTCGGAACTGACCCACCAACTGGTATTTATTCTTTTCTGCTATCTGCTTGGCTATCGTTTTGGTACTGTCATAAAGCTCGGTGAAGCAATACTTCTCGGCAATTTCCTTGCGCACACCTTTACTTTCCAAGAACGACTGCATATAAGCACCAAATGGCTCCACTTTAGGGAAGAATACTCGGCCATTGCTAACAGTATAGCCCTCCACATAGTCGAAGAAGCCATTGCTTCTCACCTTGTTATTATTATCCAGACGGTCAGCTCCCAAATCCTTGATAATAGACTGGCTTTTCACTTGTTCCTCAGGGATATAGGAGATATACACTCCACTAGAATCACTCTGATATTTTACATCCAAGCGGAACTTGTCCTTCTCAACAGTAGAACCCAGATAATAAACGTTCTTCATCATCAGATCCCAGTTCTTCTGTAAAGGATTATTGCTAGTGTTTTTCAAGCTCTTCACCACCAGAGCCTGATTGGCATCTGTATTCTCGCTGGCAAATTGTCCAACTTTGTAACTCTCACCGTTATAAGTGTATTCATAGGCAACGGCCAACACCTGGTCGGGTTGCAAACTGGTTTTCAGGGAAACATATCCCAAAGCTTGGTTGAGGGAATATTCCGATGACGAAAGTCTTCGGGCATTTGAAAGCACCTCGTAATCCATACCACCCTGATACTGTCCCTCAAGCGTATTCGCTGTCTGAGTAACATCGGTAACACCTGGATTATTAGCATATCCAGCAAGTATTGGAGTATTCTCATTTCTAGATGCGACCGACAACAAACTTGCATCACCCAGATCTGTAAAGGCAACGATATCTCGCGTATCAGCAGTTGTTGCCGTATTATTTGTCACCCAGATTTCCACTCTGTTGATGGTGATACCCGTCGAGATATTCGGCAGGTTTTTCATTCCAGCGTCATACCTGTTGCGGAAGAAATTACTCAGGAAGAAGTGGCGATTCTCCTCATAATCGGCAGCACTGATGTCAAAAGGAGTTAGCTGCACACCACCTTTGCTCGAGGTGCTGGTTGAGGTAGACTTCTTCTGAGAGCCCACCAATTGCAGCTTCAGCTTTCCGAACTGCAAATCGGTGCGAATACCAAAGAGCGAACTAGCTCCTTGCACCAAAGAGGAATTGGAAGGGAAGCTGACATTACCCGCCTCTAGGAGCTTGATAATCTCATCTTCCTTTCCATCATACTTCAGTTTCATATTCTGGGCATCAAAATCGAAGGTGGCATCAGTGTTGTAGTTCAGGTTCATGTTCACCTTGTCGCCCACCTTTCCATTCAGACTCAAGTTCACCTTCTCATCAAAGTCGATAGCATTGGTCTTTCGGTTTCTGATTGGGAGGGATGGGTTGTCGATGTTCTTCATCGTTGCCCCCAGTTTGATTTCAGCTGTTCCCTGTGTTCGGATGCGGATACCTCCAGGACCAAAAATCTTTTCAGCTGGTCCTAAATCGAAGTGCATATCCGTGAAATCGAATTTTTCCTTGCCCTTCTGCTGGAAAATCTCGTTGTTCTGATTGCGGAAGTAATTTGCCCAGAAATGCTTGCCCGACCATTTCATATATTCCTCGGGCGTCATCATGATTGGAGTGGAAACATATACTCCACCAATCTTGTTGCCGATGATGTAGCGGTTGAGGGTGTCGTTATACTCCACCTTCTGCTGCATATTCTCCGGACGCTTCAAGTCCATCGGATTCTGATCGAGGTCCTCCTGGCTGATAGGAGAAATACGCTGGATTTTCCAACGGGGGTTCAGCAGAGAGTCAGGAATGCTGTCTTCGTTAATAACAGCATCGATCATCGGAGGCTGAGGTTTCTTCGGCTGACGGTTCTTGTCATCCTGAAGATAAGGCATAGCAATGACATAGCTGCTCAAAAACAGCATAACAAACAGCCAGGCTCTCCAAAGTGAAAGTCTGTCGGATAGTTTACGAATGCTATGTCTTATATCAATTTTCATTTATTTGACCGCCTCCCCCTCAAGGGAAGGCCGAGGCTTAATTTGCGAAGAAAAGCTTCAACACTTACTTCATCTGTTTCAAGGCTTCCTTCACCACCTGCTCCACAGGAAGGCTTGGGTCCTTGGTCATGATATCCACAACCACCTTGGCACTTGGTGCAGGTGAGAAGCCAAGCATAACAAGAGCGCTCACCGCTTCTTCCTTGACACTGCTGTTTACCATTGCAGAAGCCCCACCACCTGCCGAAACATGAAGTTCATCCACTATACCGCTGTTCATAATCTTGTCTTTCAAGTCGACAATCACACGCTGGGCGGTCTTCAATCCAATACCTTTCACACCCTTAATCATTTTAGTATCGCCATTTGCGATAGCGTTGCAGAGCTCGGATGGGCTCATCGAAGAGAGCATCATCCGGGCGGTATTGGCACCTACACCCGAAACGGTAATCAACATTCGATAGAGCTCACGCTCCTGTTTGGTGGCGAAACCAAAGAGTGTGTAAGAATCATCCCGTCCACCAGTAACAATGGCCTCGTGGACATAGAGCTTCACTGCCTTCTTACCTTGAATGGCAGAATATGTGTTCAATGAAATATTGAGTGCATACCCCACTCCAGCAGCCTCTACAACGGCCATAGCAGGAGTGATATCATCGAGTTCTCCCTTAATATATTCTATCATCTTTTACATTATTGTATATATACCTTATTATAACGAAATACAGGCCGTTTTATTACATTCATCCTGCGTTTCATATCTCTTAACATTGTTACAACGGCATTACAATGAGTGTGAAAGGCCTTTGCTGTTTAAAACTATTCGTCCACATCCAACTTCGGCCCCTAACCACTGAATAGGAAACCAAGAAACTCAGAATAGTTTCAATCTGACAACCTAAAATCATAAACAGCTATCAAAAAGATGATAATTCCGCAAAGAAACCACATAAAATAATCAATATAAACTCACACCACTATCAATTTGTAACTTTTTGCAAACTTTTAGATAAAAACAATAGAAAAACGTAAGCAGTTTCGGAGAAAAAGTGTAATTTTGCGCCAAAGAAATAGAATTATCAAACTTAACAACAATAAAGTATGAAGAAGATTAGAGCTGCCGTAGTGGGTTATGGCAACATCGGACGCTATAGCGTTCAGGCTCTTGAAGCCGCTCCTGATTTCGAAATCGCAGGTATCGTTCGTCGCCAGGGCGCTAAGGATGCTCCTGCAGAAATTGCTCAGTATGAAGTAGTTGACGACATCACTAAATTAAAGGATGTTGATGTAGCCATCCTTGCTACTCCTACTCGTCTTTGCCCAGAATATACAGAGCAGATTACAAAATTGGGTATCAACACTGTTGATAGTTTCGATATCCATACAAGTATCCTTGACTATCGCACAAAGCAGATGGTAAACAACAAGAACACAAACACTGTTAGTGTCATCTCTGCAGGTTGGGACCCAGGTTCTGATTCAGTAGTACGCGTTCTTCTTCAGGCCCTTGCTCCAAAGGGACTTTCTTATACTAACTTCGGTCCTGGTATGTCTATGGGCCACTCTGTAGTAGCTCGTAGCAAGAAGGGCGTAAAGAATGCTCTTTCTATGACTATTCCATTGGGCGAAGGCATTCACCGCCGTATGGTTTATGTTGAGTTGGAAGATGGTGCTAACCTTGAGGATGTTACAAAGGAAATCAAGGCTGATGACTATTTTGCACACGACGAATTGCACGTATTCGCAGTTCCATCAGTAGATGATGTTCGCGATATGGGCCATGGCGTTCACATGACTCGTAAGGGTGTTAGTGGTCAGACTCAGAACCAGCGTTTCTCTTTCGATATGAGCATCAACAACCCTGCACTTACTGGTCAGGTTCTTGTATGTGTAGCTCGCGCCTCTATGCGCTTGCAGCCAGGATGTTACACAATGCCTGAGATTCCAGTAATCGATTTACTCCCAGGCACACGTGAGGAAATCGTTGCAACATTAGTGTAATCTATTCGATAAGTTTATAGTAAGGGCGACATTCTTTTTGGAATGTCGCCCTTCTTTTTCCATCCTCATTAATTCAATAAATACCAATCACTTAGCATTATCCGTGGAGGAACTTTATTCACCTCTCTTTCGAAGTGTAATAACATTTATCTCTGGCCATGCTCCCAAACGGAAAGGAACGGTTCCGCCAATTCCCAAAGATACGTTGAGCATACTTTCACCTTCGGTATATTTTCCACCCCATTCATGATAAGCCCATTTGGAAGGAGAGAAATTTCCTATCTTGACTTGTCCTGCATGTGTATGTCCACTAAGAGTGAGAGCTATATCTGTTTGATGTAGCACTCCCCTTCTCCAATGACTAGGATCGTGACTCAAGAGCACCTTGAAAGTACCTTCTTTCAAACCATCCATCGCTTTTTTCAAATCGCCGTAATCTTGAAAAGGCGGCCGTGAGATATTCTCCACTCCTATCAGAAAGATTGCATCTTCTTCACGATTGATTTCAACATGATCGTTCAAAAGCAGATGCCATCCCATCTTTTCCTCGAGATACTTCAAAACATTCTGATTCTTAGCGATTTTAGCAACCAACTCCTTTCTCCCCTCAGAAGAAGGACTTTTTTTATCTAGACTCACATACTCGCAATAGTCATGATTCCCCATAACCGAATAAATACCATCCTTTGCATTTAATTTCGCTAAGGCGTGCTGGAAAGGTATCACTTCTTCGGCACTCACGTTTACCAAGTCGCCAGTAAAAACAATCAAATCAACTTTCTGCGCATTCACCTTATCCACAAGTCTATCAATAAACTTCCGACTTTTCAAATATGTACCTAAATGAATATCAGATAATTGAAGAATTCGATAGCCATCAAAAGAAGAAGGAAGAAGCGCCGAAGTACAAGTTGTTTCTCTTACCACGACATGACGCCATCCAAAGAAAAAGCCATAGGCGATAAAGAGAAGGACCACCACTGCCCCTATCAACCCGATCTGCCAACCAAAAATAAAAGTCATTGGCAAAAAGACAATACCCGGAAGTCCAATGACGAGAATTGAACCTGAAATCAATCTCATCAACGTATTATGTTTAATCCGAATTTTCATAAAAAAAACTAAAACTGCACAAATGTACAAAATTTATTAGAAGAATCACAATTATCAATTAATCTTTTTCTATTTTTGCACGTCATACACAAAAGTAAAATTCAAAAAGAATTAGATAATGAATAAAAAAGGAATTAAGATTGCCGCTGCTTCTGCACTTGTTGCAATTGCGGCTGTGTTCATGAGCGCTGCCAAAGGAGATGATGCTATCACTAAAGAAGGCACCACTACCGTTGTGAACACTCAGAAACTTGGAGCAAAGGTACGAGGATTTAAAGGACAGACTCCTGTTAAGATTTACATCAAGAAGAATAAGATTGTGAAAGTAGAAGCACTTGGAAATCGTGAGACTCCAAAGTATTTCGCAAAGGCAAAGACAATACTCAGCCAGTATGAGGGTATGCCTGTAAAGAAGGCTGTGAAAGCTGAGGTTGATGGCGTAACAGGTGCTACATTCTCTTGCAAAGCCTTGAAGGAGAATGTAAAACTCGGTTTGGAGTATTATCAGAAGAATAAATAAGATAACCTTCAGATATTCAAAACAATATCCCCCATCGCCACTTAGGAGATGGGGGATATTTTATTATCTGTAATCCACCGATTATTCGTCTTCGCCAAAGAGAGGATCCTCAGGCATCACCATTACAGGCTTCTTGTCATATTCCTTCAGAAGATCTTCTGAAACATACTTTTTATCTACTACCAAGCGGAACATGTACTCGTTAAACCAACGGTTGGTCATAATAAGATAGCCTTTATAGCCATAATTAGCACCCCAACTGTTCTCAACTTCCCATTTCAAAGGATTTCCATTAGCATCCAAATCCACAGCAGTCAAGGTCATTGCATGAGTACTACCACTATCGAAAGTAGAGATACGCTCAGCCTTTGTCATAGGGAATGTTGTATTGAAGAGACTTCCGTAGTCGAAATTCTCCGTATCACAGAAACCTTTCTTACGATCCAACTGCTTACCTACATCATAGCTACTATACATTTTTCTTCCGTCCTTCAAACTTGCAATTGCTAATTTAGCAATTTCGTCCATAGGAAGGTTAAGATATTTCCAGTTATGACCATCATAGGTATGGCGATCATACTCCACCTCATAAGTTTTGTGATACTCACGACGAGGATCATTCATAACCATGATAAAAGAACCATTGAGTTTTCCACCAACCGTTTCCTCATAGAAAGTTTTTGGAGTATATTTTTTGGCTTCTCCAATCGCCTTTCCATCCTTATCACGGAACTGATAAGTGAATTCACGAACAGGTTCACCCAAAGTAAGGGTCAGCATATGATAAATAGTGCCCAGCATTTCTGCCTTCTTTGCCTGAATAGCATTTTTCTTCGCACCCTCCTTTTTCATTTTGCGAAGAGAAAGTCCGAACTCTCTCAGTTTACTAGATATCAAAGCTGCCATCTTTTTTGTGTTGTCGCTTGAGAAAGTCTCAGGCTGCACAGATTTAGGCACCAATCCATATTTCTCAGTCAAGTCGGCTACACCACAGAAAGTACCACCATCACTAATAGGATGCTGGAAGAAGAACTGAACACGAGTATCCTCCATTGGCTTATCAGCACAATCGATAACACCTTGAAGCATCAAGTTAGCCTTCTCCAACTGATCCCAGAAGAAGAGATAAGCCTGCGAATACTCGACAATTCTCTTGGATTCATCATTTTTCGCAAAGTTACTACGCAGAACATTCATTCCTGAGAACATCCAGCATCTACCACTACTCTGCTGGTCGGAAATACTCTGTTTTGGAGTCTCTACACTGAAATGAGTATCAAAAGAAGTCTGATTAGCGTGATTCTTGGTAAGTTCATCAATATTATTACCAGCAATCGCATTAAATAAAGCCTTATTAGCTACCGAAGATTTCTGAGAGTTTTCAATCTTCTGAAGCATATCAGAAGATATTCCGCCCTCCTTCGTCTGGGCAGAAACAGAAGTTGCCACTGAAATTAGCGCACTCATTAATAATAATTTTTGATTCATCTAGAAGGATTTTAGCGTTTTACTTTTTTACCTTTTTATAATAATACTTGCAAAGGTACGAAAAAAATAGTACCTTTGCAAAGATTTTCAATCTGTATTGATGGATAAGAACAAATTTGGACTACTTAGTCAGATAAAATATCCAGAGGACTTGAGGAAACTGAATGTGGAACAGTTACCACAAGTGTGCAAGGAACTTAGAGAAGATATCATCGATGAGGTTTCCGTAAATCCGGGCCATTTCGCTTCTTCACTGGGGGTCGTAGAGATTACCGTAGCCTTGCATTATGTATTCAACACACCCGACGACCGTATTGTTTGGGATGTTGGCCATCAAGCCTATGGACACAAAATACTCACAGGGCGCCGTGAGCAGTTCTGTACCAATCGCCAGTTTCATGGTATACGTCCTTTCCCTTCCCCACAGGAAAGTGAATACGACACCTTCACCTGCGGACACGCATCCAACTCTATCTCAGCAGCTCTCGGTATGGCTGTAGCTGCAAGAAAGACAGGACACGAGGATCGCCACGTTGTGGCAGTCATCGGTGATGGCGCTATGAGTGGAGGCTTGGCATTCGAAGGTCTCAACAATGTGAGCAGCACACCAAACGATTTGCTTATCATTCTTAATGACAATGATATGAGTATTGACCGTGCTGTGGGCGGTATGGAAAAATACCTGCTCAATCTGGACACCAACGAAACCTATAACAAGATTCGATTCAAGGCAAGCCAGTGGCTTAATTCCAAGGGATACATGAATGAGAATCGCCGTAAGGGCATCATTCGTCTCAACAATGCTATTAAGTCGGCAATCAGCCATCAGCAGAATATTTTTGAAGGTATGAACATCCGTTACTTCGGGCCGTTTGATGGTCATGATGTAAAGGAACTGGTTCGGATGCTGAAGCAAATCAAGGAAATGAAGGGTCCAAAGCTTCTTCATCTTCATACCATCAAGGGTAAAGGCTTTGAACCAGCCGAGAAATCAGCTACCATCTGGCATGCTCCCGGTAAGTTTGATGCACAGACGGGTAATCGAATTATCCAGGACAACAGTAACAAACCACCTAAGTATCAGGATGTTTTTGGCAAGACACTTCTCGAGCTAGCTGAAGCGAATTCCAAGATAGTTGGTGTTACTCCTGCCATGCCAACAGGCTGTTCGATGAACATTATGATGAAAGCTATGCCTGAGCGCGTTTTCGATGTTGGTATCGCCGAAGGACATGCTGTAACCTTCTCTGCCGGTATGGCAAAAGATGGATTGCTACCTTTCTGCAATATCTATAGTGCTTTTGCACAAAGAGCCTACGACAACATCATTCACGATGCCGCCCTTCTCAACCTTCCTATGGTGCTTTGCCTCGACCGTGCTGGCTTAGTTGGTCAGGATGGACCTACTCATCATGGAGTTTTCGATATGGTTGCCCTACGCCCTATTCCAAATCTCACCATTTCATCCCCTATGGACGAATGTGAGCTTCGAAAGCTGATGTACACAGCTCAGTTACCAGAAAAGGGAACTTTTGTGATTCGGTATCCAAGAGGAAATGGCGTGAAAACCGAGTGGAAATGTGAGTTTGAGGAGATAAAAGTAGGTACAGGCCGCAAATTGACAACCTCTGATAACTTACAAGATGCAGCCAACGACCTTGCAATTCTCACCTTGGGGCCTTTGGGTAATGAGGTGGAAGATATTCTCAAGGAAATAAAGCAGGATACCTCTATAAAGGGAACTTTTGTTCACTACGATATGCGTTTCCTTAAACCTCTCGATGAGAGCATTCTACAGGAAGTAGGTAGTAAGTTCAAGCATATTATTACCATCGAAGATGGTGCCAGAAAGGGAGGTTTCGGTAGTGCCATCCTCGAATGGATGAACGACAACAACTATAATCCATCTATCATCCGAATGGGAATTCCAGATGAGTTCGTGGAACATGGTTCTGTGGAAGAACTTAGAAAAATGATTGGTATGGACAAGGATACCATCAAGAGCACTATCTTGGAAGAACTTAGCAAATAACTCTCTTTCCATCAAGGAAAGGATTGATTTATATATATGAAAATTATTATAGCAGGTGCTTATGCCATCGGAACTCACCTCGCAAAGTTGCTTTCCCGCAACAACGAGGATATTACACTCATCGACTCAAATACTGATCGATTGAGCAAGATTAGTTCTGACTACGACCTTCTTACATTAGAAGGTTCCCCAAGCAGCATCCATACGCTCAAAGAAGCCGGTGTTACCAATACCGACCTCTTTATCAGTGTAACTCCCGACGAAAGTCTAAACATTTCCTCTTGTTTACTTGCCAAGGCACTAGGTGCCAGGAAAACAGTTGCGAAGGTTGATAATCCAGAATATGTAGAGAAGGAATCGCAGGAATTCTTCGCCAAACTGGGTATCGACAAGCTTATCTATCCAGAGATGCTGGCTGCTGTAGATATCAACAATGGCTTGAAAATGTCGTGGGTTCGCCAGAGATGGGATGTACACGATGGCGCACTTGTAATGTTGGGAATCAAACTTCGCGAAACCTGTGAGATTCTCAATGAACCACTCAAGAATATCAGTGGTCCTAACGATCCCTATCACGTTGTGGCTATCAAGCGAGGAGGCGAAACCATTATCCCTGGTGGTAATGATGAGTTGAAGCTCTATGATCTCGCCTATTTTATGACCACCAAGAACTATATTCCATACGTTCGCAAAATTGTGGGCAAGGAACATTATGTAGATGTTAAAAACGTCATCATGATGGGTGGTGGCAGAACTGCTGTCCGCGCCATCAAGAAGATGCCGGACTATATGGACTGCAAGGTTATTGAGATGAATAACGAGCGATGCGAAGAACTCAACGAGCTTCTCGATGACAAGGTATTAGTTATTAATGGAGATGGTCGCGACTTGGCACTTCTTAACGAAGAAGGAATCAAGAATACCCAGGCCTTTGTTGCGCTTACAGGCAATGCCGAAACAAACATTTTAGCTTGTCTCACCGCCAAACGAATGGGCGTGAGAAAAACCGTGGCTATGGTCGAGAACATCGACTATGTAAGCATGGCCGAAGGTCTTGATATTGGTACAATCATCAATAAGAAAGCCATTGCTGCCAGCTACATCTATCAGATGATGCTCGATGCTGATGTAATGAATATCCGATTCCTGATGACAGCCAATGCCGATGTTGCCGAGTTTATTGCCAAGGAAGATTCCAAAGTTACCAAAAAGCCTGTAAAGGATTTAGGTTTACCAACAGGTGTAACCATCGGAGGACTTGTTCGCAATGGTGAGGGAATCCTGGTATCTGGTAGTACCCGAATAGAAGCAGGCGATAGTGTTATGGTATTCTGCCATAACATCAATATGAAGAAACTGGAGAAGTATTTCAACTAGATATGATCAATCTCAAGATTATATACAAGATCCTTGGTCGTCTGCTCTTTGCAGAGGCTGTCCTAATGACCTATTGCCTCATAATGGCTTTCTGCTATAACGAGGACGACAGTCTTTCCTTTCTTGTATCGGTTATTGTAACACTCCTTGCCGGGTTCATTCTCAACATCATGGGTAGAAACGCCGAGAACAGTCTTTCTCGCCGTGATGCCTATTTGGTGGTTTCTGTGGTATGGGTATTGTTCAGTCTCTTTGGTACTATCCCATTCCTGTTAAGTGGCTATATCACCAATTTCACCGATGCATTCTTTGAAACGATGTCAGGATTCACCACTACAGGAGCTACTATCATCGATGACATCGAGGCACTTCCCCATGGATTACTATTCTGGCGATCGCTCACTCAATTCATAGGTGGCTTGGGAATTGTGTTCTTCACTATCGCCTTGCTACCTTCGTTAGTGGGAGGAAGCACTAAGGTGTTTGCTGCCGAAGCAACAGGACCAATAAAAACTAAACTTCATCCGAAGCTCTCGACAAGTGCGAAATGGATTTGGAGCATCTACATTGTCCTAACTCTAGCTTGCGCTATCAGTTTCTATCTGGGAGGTATGAATCTTTTCGATGCTTTCAACTATGCAATGTCGACCACTGCCACAGGTGGTTTCTCCACCCATAATACCAGTACAGAATTTTTCCATAGCTCAACATTGGAATATATCTGTACCGTTTTTATGTTCCTTTCTGGTGTGAATTTCACCTTATTATATGGTGCTATCATCAAGGGTAAAATTAAAAACCTGTTTCAGAATACAGAATTTAGATTCTATATATTCCTAGTGGTCAGTTTCGTCATTTTCATTATTATTGAATTGATGAGTCGGAATCACTACAACTTTGAGCATGCATTCCGTTGCGCCATATTCCAGGTTGTTTCGTTCAGCACCTCAACGGGTCTATTCAATGATGATGCAGCCGTCTGGCCTCACGTCACTTGGGTAGTATTAGCTGTATTAATGTTCTTTGGAGCCTGTTCGGGAAGTACCACAGGAGGTATCAAATGTATCCGAGGTGTGATGATTCTGCGAGTAATCCGCAATGAATTCCGACAGATTCTGCATCCAAATGCCGTTCTTCCCTTGAAGATAAATGGTGTAAACGTGCCTAATCAGAAGCGAGTTACTCTGTTGGCATTCCTTGCCACTTATCTTATATTATGTGTAGTGATTTCCTTCTCGATGATTGCGATGGGCGTTGATAACACCAATGCTATCACCATTACTTTGAGCTGCTTGGGAAATGTTGGTCCTACTTTGGGTATCGAGATTGGTCCTACTATGTCATGGAGTGGACTATCAGAGGCTGCCAAATGGATGTGCTCTGCCATGATGCTCATCGGCCGATTGGAGATTTTCACCGTCTTGGTGGTCTTCACTCCTCAATTCTGGAAAGAGAATTAATTGAAAATAAGAATTAAGAACAAATATATGAAACCTATCAAATTTGAACCATTATTGAAGTCTACCCTGTGGGGAGGCGATAAGATTATTCCATTCAAGCATCTCGATGTTCAGCAAGAGAATGTTGGAGAGAGCTGGGAAATTTCAGGTGTTAAGGATAATGAGACGATTGTTGCTGATGGACCAGACAAGGGTTTGAGCCTCAACGAATTAGTTGCAAAATACAAAGAGCAGTTACTTGGTGAGGAGAACTACGAACTTTTCGGCAATGAATTTCCATTGCTCATCAAGTTCATCGATGCACGCCAGCAGTTATCTATCCAGGTACATCCTACTGATGAGATTGCCAAGAAACAAGGTAAGCCAAGAGGCAAGACTGAAATGTGGTACATTATGGATAGCGACAAGGATGCCAAACTCCGTAGTGGACTTGCAAAGGAAATTACTCCAGAGCAATATAAGGAAATGGTTGAGAATGATACCATTACAGATGCTATTGCAGAATACGATGTAAAGGAGGGCGATTGTTTCTTCCTCCCTGCAGGTCGAATTCATAGCATTGGTGCTGGCTGCTTCCTCGCAGAAATTCAGCAGACTAGCGATGTAACTTATCGCATCTACGATTTCAAGCGTAAGGATAAGGATGGCAACTATCGTGAGTTGCACACCAAAGAAGCTGCTGAGAGCATCAACTATACTGTAGAGAAGAATTATCGTACCGACTATACCCCTCGCAAGAACGAAGGTGTGGAATTGGTAAATTGTCCTTATTTCCACACAGCCGTATATGACCTTACAGAACCTATGATGCTCGATTACAGCGAGTTGGACAGTTTTGTTATTCTCATCTGTACAAAAGGTGAAGGACAGATTGTCGATAATGAAGGCAACGAGGAAACTCTAAAGGCAGGAACATCCCTTCTCATCCCAGCAACAACCAAGGATTTGAAGGTATATGGTGAACTCACTTTCCTGGAAACATACGTATAAAATCCTTTTGGGAAAATATAAGTTAAGAGGGGGGATGCCACAAACGTGGACATCCCCTTTTTTTATCTATGTAGTTTTAGTTGAAGTTTCTTAGAATATTGGGAAGCATCCGGATTCCATTTCTGCACATTCGTAAACATCCGATAAATACCCTTTTTAAAACCAGTAGGATAATATAAGGTGAGAATATAATAGAGATTCTTTCTTTTTACATAATGAGAATAATAGGAATAATCCTCCATATTCTCCACTATACCCTGCTGAATAAAATCCGACTTTTTCCCCTTCATCACACTATCAGGTATCACTTTACACTCCATCACAAGATTCACATCCCCGTTGTGATAGGCATATTGCACATGCCCCACTCCATATCCATCTACTTTCTCTTTCTCAAAAAAAGATGGATAGTTGAAAGTGTAGCCAAAATCGGGATCCTTATAAGTGAGGTATTCCATATCATTCATCGTCTCACGAAAGAAATCCTCGACAGATCGATTATCCTCAGCAATCGACATTGTGGCAAACGACATTGCTGCCACAAATAGAAGTATAATAAATACTAGTGTTCTCATTTTGCTTTGCTTCTATATTTCATAAGCAAAGATAGAACATCCATGAAAAAAAGACAAAAAACAAAACTGACATTTGTCTGACATTTCATCGTCGGCAAAAATCATACTTTCTTATATTACTGATTATCAACTATTAATCACCACTCCATCATTTTCTCCCTCACTTATGTGGGGAGAAGTATGGTAAGATTATCCTTTTATAAATTATCCAGGTTTGAGTAGTCTCAAGTAACATTCAAAAGCATCCTTCAAATAATTCTGGTTGATAGTTTTGAAAATAATAATATGAGAAACTATCCCCCATCTCTTACCTATTCTTTAATCCGGAGACAATAATCCTTACCTCTTTCTGAAACGATTTCTAGATTTCCCTTATCTTCAGCAATCGGCTTTAATCGTCGGATTAAGGTGTATAATGTTTCGCTTGCATCAGGTTTCTTTGGCCAAAGTGTCTCACAAATTTCCTGTTTGGAAAGTTGATGATTTTCTGAATGAAAGAACATCCGCATCAGTTGATCCTGCATTGGCGTCAACTTTACAGGCTGATGTTTGAGATCATAAAAGCACTGATCGGAATCATCCAGCAGTAAAGTTCCAAAATATATTCCTTCTTTACGATGATTAAAGTAAAATACCGAACCAATTCCCCACAACAATGCCATAATCGCGAGCAATCCACTAGTACGCTGATCAGACATAGCGAAAACTGAAGCCGTAGAACAATTAGCAAATCCTTGAAATTCGAGATTATTTGTCGTTTTTCCCCATTTCATCTTGCGGCTACATAATCCCTTATCATCCATAGCATAATAGACAAAAGAACATTCCTTCAAACGTTCCATCTTCAGATGACTTCTATAATTGCGTATTGTATCAGGAGTTATCCATCCTTCCGTTTTCTCGGCTAAAGTAAGCGACAAAGCCTGATTCATATCATTTACTATATCCTGTTGAGTATGATTATAACTGCTGAAACTTGCCCAGACCGAACAAGTTAGCAAGAAAGCTATTACCAGAATTGAATGGATTGGTTTTAGTTTCATATTCCTTAGAAATTTAACGATTGCGACAAAATTACAAAAAAAAATTGTAACTTCGCATATCCTTACTTAATAATAATGAAATGAGGTATTTAACTTTGTCCCTATAAAGGACTTTAAGAATAGACAGTATTGGCAATGGCATCAAGACTCCCGAAAAGGAATAGTCAATCTTCAGAAAAAGCGATAACCTATTTCTTTATCTCATCATAGTTGACAGTATATGCTTTTCGAATATCCTCCAATTGTTTGGAAGTCATTCGCTGAAAAGTTGCAATACAATATTGTGGCGTACCATGTGTATTTTGGCCAAAAGGATAAATTGCATAAATGAAATACCGACCATCTGCCTCCAGATAACTATACAACTGAAAAAGTTGCTGTCCTTCGCTCATTATCCATCCTGTTGTTTCATCATAGGTATAATCTCGATCCTGATAAAATCGTCCAGCATTTTGATACCCCAAAGCATCAACATAGAAGAATTTGGTGATTTTCTCTTTTGTTATATAATAATGATCTGGCCCAAGTCCCAACATACTTCCTATTAGGTTATCGTTCGAGAAACGCCCATCATTATAAATGGTCTGCAGAGCATTACAATTCCAGCCATAGCCAACAATATCTTTTTGAAATTGAGATTGCGAGATAGGCTTGAAGTTCTTAAAATGAGGCAAGCTATCTGCATCCAACGTAAACAAAGGTGTTCCGTCATCGGGTGGAAGAATACAAATCCATTTGTCCGATTCATCCAAGTCCTCTGATTTACTGCAAGAGGTTAAAGACAAAATGCTAAGCATTAAGCATAAAAATTGCCAAGTTTTCAATAGTTTCATAAAAATTAATTTTGTTAGTTTACAACTATAGAATTCGATTATTATAGAAAACTTGCCTCTACTAACATTTTATTTTTATCTCTATTGCATAAATCAGATTTCAAACATGGAATATCCTAGTCGAGCATTATTTCAACTTTCGGGGACCTGCCAAATTCTTTGTAACGAAGATGTATTGATAATAATCTGCCGTTGATTTCCCATTCTCAGGAATCATCTCTCCCTGAACAAAAGACAAAGCTGAATGACTACGAACTAAGTCTAGGCAACCTCTGTAAGGAGAATTACTTCCATCAAGTCGAAAGAGGGCGATGGATGAAGAACATGCCTTATCGACATTTACTATATTTTCAAAATAAACCATTGGTCCATTTACGTTTGCCCAATCAGTTTCCTCAGAATCAGGAACCGGCATTCCATATTCTTTTGGCATATACATCATGCTGTTAATAGAAATATGTGCAATAGAAACCGTTGGAAATTTATTAGACTTCAGCCACCCTGCAAAAGGAAGATGATCATTAATCTTGTTTTG
Organism: uncultured Prevotella sp.; assembly: GCA_905236815.1. Taxonomy (GTDB): domain Bacteria; phylum Bacteroidota; class Bacteroidia; order Bacteroidales; family Bacteroidaceae; genus Prevotella. The sequence goes on from CAJOPE010000086.1 coordinate 49,672, forward strand.
CAATATATGTCCATAACCTGTAGAACAATACAGAGAGGCCGATTTATCAACCTCCTTCTGATATCGCTTAAAGTTTGCTATCATCACACTATCCCTTCCGCCCTTGTAATCTTTTTTCGCACCCAGCAATCCATATACCTTAATACGTTTATCCGAAGGTAAAGTCTGATTATATTGATAAATACTTACCCATTTATCAACGTATTCCTGATTTTTGCGCTGAGGAATATCCTCCTTCAAATTTGGAATCGTTTTTCTTAAAATAGATAAATCCATTGGATTGGTTGACAGGAATTTATTCAGAAGATCAGCATCTTCAGAAAATGTTTCATTGAAATAATCCCTCACCCCAAATTTCTTATTAAGATACTTCAGCAATTCAGCATCAAAAATCTGAGTTCGACTATATCCGTGTTCTTCGCCAAACAAAAATACTGAGGTCTTATTCACTTCAGAAAAGAGAGTTGTATCAGTTATAGTGCAATTCTCTTTCAACGATAGCTGATGCTTTTGTAAATAAGCAATTTTCCCGTCGTCTGAACTTCCTTTATAAATAAAGCCGAATGCCCAAAAATAAACTACAGGAAGTAGTAGCAGGATAACGAAAACCAGTAATAATACTTTAAAAAATTTGACAAATTTATTTTTCATGATAGTCGTTTGCTTAAAGTTTAAACCTCTCAATTTACATTTGACTACAAAGGTAAGAAAAATATGCCAAAAGAAGCTAACGAATTCACAAAAAGAGCCTTTTCAGAATTTCATTATGTCTATTCTCGAAATACACAGGTAGTTATATAATAGTTAAGTTTCGAATTAGGCAATCGGAAAGCTAGGTAATTGCCAGTATAGGCTGTAGGACAACCCGTTATACCTCTTACCTCACCTATTTTATTTTTTGAAATAAGATGTGCAAAAGTAGAAGCTGCAGAATAGGTTTGTCCATCCACTAGGACGGTCAATTTACCATCAAAGGCATTGGTATCCTGATAATTACAAGGAATTAATGGTTCTTTAGGGAAAGTAACTAAATTACCAATTTCTTTATCCTTTATAAGTTCATAATTTTCAGGATGATGCTCTTTTTGATATTCTTTCGAAACTTCACAAACCTTTATTTTCCCATCAGAATAGATTCTATAGGCAGGATGTTTGAAATAGTCCATCAAAACTTCTATTCCAGACTCTGCCCCTCCAGGATTTCCCTTTAAATCCAGATAAAGCGAAGTTATCTTATCAGTTTTCATCTTCGCGAAAGCAGAATCACAAAAAGCTTTCATTTCAGTTATCTGATAGAAATTAGGTATCACTATTTTGGCGGTTTTCTCATCGATATATTCTAAAGAAAATTTCTTGCTGGTCTGAGGATGTAGGCGCTTGGCTGCCAGATACTCCCCACTAGCGATTCCCTCCAAAGTTTCTGATATTATTTTATTGTCTCGTAAAACTTCAAAGGTAAACTTTTCACTCCATCCATACATATACCAAAGCAGGATATTCAGATTGCGAGAAAGAACTTTGCACTTCAGTTCGTTATTCACCTCTGAGCCTTGAAGCGAAAAAATTCGTCGCATAATTTCTGCACAAGAAACACCATTTATACTTTTCAAAGTATCGCCCGACCGAAGTTTACTATCTACGCAAGGATAATCCACCAAAAGGCAATCGCTATTCAATCGAATAGTCATCGGCATTACCTTTCCTCCATTTTTTGTAAATTCAATTCGCTCATCCACTGGCATATCCATAGAACAATGTCCATCCTGAATAGAAGCCAAAAGAGGGGCTATTCGAAGATAGAAGTTTGAAAGAGAAGCCGACTCTTTGATAACAGTCTTTAGCGAATCCCTTTTCGCTAGAAATTTCGTCTTACCAATATATCGGAAAGGTTGCGGATGTACATTAATTATCTGATTGCATAAAGAATCAATATCAGCCTTCTGTGCAGAAACCGATAGTTCATGTCCAAACGAATTAAGTGACAAAATGCCAGCTAGAAACAAAATCAATATTCTCTCCATACTCTTCTTAGAAATATTTTACAATGCAAAAGTACTACATTTACTTCACAGCGTTTCTTTTTTTAAGTTAATCTTTGCAACTATAAGAAAATGAAAGGTTAAAAAAAATCTTTTACGAACAATATACACATAAAAAAATAGATTATTCAAATGATTATCTTTATCTTTGTATTATCTAATAAGATAATTATATACAGAGATCCGTGTTTGATAGAAGTTGATGAAATGTTGGAGAAAATATTTAAATAATCCTATCAAATACACAGAAGGAATCCCATTAAGGATATCCTTTTGTATTTTCTAACGAATTATTTAGAAATTCCTTTTATGGTTAATGTAAATATTATCAACTATATCTTGTATCACTTTAGCCTTGTAGCCACTTAAATATCGAAAAGAATAATCTTCGGAACGAGTACCCTTTCTATGTGAAATTGTAAAAGTTTCCAATTTTACCTTTCCGTTTGGATACAACACCCATGAATTGCTAACAAAAGGTATTCTAAAACCTCCTGCATTTCTTATTACTACTGAATCCACATTATTTTCCTCATAATCATGTAGCAATGTTGTACTTTTACAAGAAAACAAAAAACAAAGGAACGGCAAAAATTAATAAAATAACGTGAGTTCGATGAATTTAAAATACAGTTAGCCGCAATAGCACTCAGCATGTTCCGCAAATGTTAAAAAAGCTAACTCAATGG
>CAJOPE010000087.1 GCA_905236815.1 uncultured Prevotella sp.
AAATAGCCAACGTAAATGTACGGTTTAGAGGTCGTAAACCGTCGGTTTAGACCACCTAAACCATTGAGTTAGCTTTTTTAACATTTGTGGAACATGCTGAGTGCTATTGCGGCTAACTGTATTTTAAATTCATCGAACTCACGTTAAATATTAAAGCAGAATGAACAATTCTGAATGCTAAACATCTGATAGGATAGCAATTAGACTAATGAATAGGAAAGCTTTATAATAAAGCTTCTCCCCCACTTGTGGGGGAGATTGAGAGAGGGTATGCCACGAGCAAGATTTATTTGCTAACTTTTAATTAGCTTTGCTGAATAATCTTGTGGCATACCCTCTCTCTTATCTCTCCCACAAGTGGGAGAGAAGATTTTATACACTCTCAAGTATATGATATCCTATAAATTACGAATTATCTAGAATTTTGTTTTCTTGATGATAGCATCAAGTCTATCAACCGTCATCTCATCATTGAAATAGGTGATAGCCAGCACCTGCTTCTTCTCATTGATATTGAAGTCCTCTACTCCATCGATGAGGAAAAGTTTCTCGCGAGTTGCCTCTGTATCCTTGATGCCTGGAATCTTATAGTAAGCGTATTGCACCTTATCACTACTATAATAATTGGTAGGAGTAAAGCCAGCCTCAACCAGCTGCTTGCGAATTTCCGCCTTACAGGTCTTGTTGGCATCATAACGGATGAAGAGATAATTCTTATTAATATGAGGAGCCAGACTATCGATACCCAATTTACCCTTGAGTGCAGCCATAGCCTTTGCGCCATCAGCAGAACTTTTCAATTCGGCCATTCGAAGGCCCATTCCACGGGTGATAATATCATTCTTGCTATAAGCAGTTGGATTATAGCGGGTACCAATGAGTGGAGCCTTGATCGAATCCGGACAAGTTTTGGCAGGATCGTATAAAACGGTAGCAATTCGTTTCTCGTAATCGAACCACATATCCTCAATTCCATCAGGTATTCTCTCATTAAGGCGAACCATCACCTTATGTCCACACTCATCACATTTCATACCCTTGATGCGCATCACCATAGAGTCGAGTTGCTGTGCCGAAGCCATTCCAATAGAGGCAGTAAGTGCCAGCAACATAGTCATAAATCTTTTTTTCATATTCTAGTAGTTTTTAATCTTCACTATAATTACTATCCAAGGCTACATGGAAATCATATCCCTCGTAACCATTGGCTTTCAATTCCTCAATAAATCGGTCGCGTAATCCCTCAACATCCTCCACACCATAGTTAGGCATAATATCGAAGGTTATCACCTTGCGCTCAAAATCTACATAGAAGCCATGGGCTGAATGAATCTGCTCGTTATCGAAAGCTCGCTTCAATATATCCTGCTGCATTCTTGCTGCTGGAGTATCGCCTGTATTAATGGCATAGATGCCTACTGTTGCGATAATGCCAAATTTAGCATACAGTTTTTCAGCTATCTGACGGTCGAGTCGCTGAATATCACAGGCAGTAAGGGTATCCAGCACATTCACATGCAGAGAACCGATGATAGTATCAGGTCCGTAGGTGTGCATAATCACATCGAATACTCCATGTACCTCTGGAAAGGCAAGACATTCATCTTTCACCTTCTGGATGAATTCAGACGACATACGGGCACCCAAAAGTTGTCCGATAGGCGACTTCAGCATATCCACTCCTGCCTTGATGATCACCAGCGAGATGATAGCTCCCAGAATACCATCAAGGGAAATATTCCACACCAGCATAATGATGGCAGAAAACAAGGTGGAGAGAGTGATCACTGCATCGAAGGTAGCATCTGCTCCCGATGCTATCAAGGCATCCGACTTTACCTCCTCGCCTACTTTCTTTACATACCTACCCAGAATTAACTTCACAATAATCGCAATGATGATAATGGTAAGTGTATAAGTAGTATATTCAGGTTCAGTTGGATTGAAAATTTTCTTTACTGATTCTACCAAGGAAGAAATACCAGCCACCAGAACAATGACAGCAATAAGGATTGCCGAGAAATATTCTATACGGCCATGGCCAAAAGGATGCATACGGTCGGCAGGCTTTTCAGAAAGATGGGTTCCCACAATAGTAATCACAGATGACAAAGCATCGCTAAGATTATTGACAGCATCCATCACGATAGCAATAGAGCTGGCAAGAATACCCACAACAGCCTTGAAAACAGCCAGAAAGACATTGGCAATTATGCCAATAATACTCGTACGAACAATCCTTTTACTTCTATCCATTTTTATATTTAATGCAATTAACTCGACTGCAAAGATAAGAAAAAACTTCAATCTCTCATCCGCTTTCAACAATCTTTTTGTATCTTTGCAGCTGTTTTAAGAGATTTTTATCGATAAGGACAAAAGGTAAAAAGAAAAAAGACGCGCTATTGCGTCGAATTCAATAAATTAACTTTTAATGTACAAAACAATTTTCAACAAGCGCACAAGCCTTAAGTTCAAGCATTTCTCGAACAAAGGCTACTCGCTCTTTTCCGTTTTAGGCAAGGAGGTGCTCGTGGGTACATTGAGTGTTGCTACTCTTACCTATGCCAAGGCAGAGGGTATCGCAACAGATGTAGCCAAGGTGAACACCGACTCTACCCTCTATGGAAATGAACACGAGTTGGAGGAGGTAAGCGTTACCGCTTCCCGAGCGCCACTGGCACAAGGTCAGCAAGCGAGAATGGTTACTGTACTGAGCAGCAAGGACATTGCCCAGGCGCCGGTACAAAGTATCAACGATCTTATCAAGTATGCCGCAGGAGTTGACGTCAGGCAAAGGGGACCTATTGGTGCCCAGACGGATGTGAGCGTAAGAGGTGGCAACTATGAGCAGATTACAATTCTCCTTAACGGTATCAATCTCAATGATCCGCAGACAGGTCACAATGCTTTCGATTTCCCTTGTGATATTTCGGATATCGAACGCATCGAAGTTCTGGAAGGACCTGCCGGTAGAGTTTATGGAACTTCATCTCTTCTAGGAGCCATCAATATTGTTACGAAGACTCCAATCAAGCAATCCATTCAGGCAAACATCGAAGGCGGCAGTTTTGGCTATGGAAAGGCGGGCATCCGTTTCTCTTATGCCAAGGACAACTGGGGGCATTCCCTATCGGGCAACTACACTCGAAGTGACGGCTACAGCCGAAGCGAGACGGGACACCTGAATGCTGATTATGCAGGAGGCAAGGCTTTCTATCAGGGAGTTTACAACGACGAGAGTGTTCGCGTGAACTGGTATGCTGGCCTAAGTAGCCGTGGATTTGGCAGCAACACTTTCTACAGTAGTTATAGCGATGAACAGTATGAGCATACTTTCAAGACTTATACTGCTATTCAGGCAGAAAACAAGATCGGAAAGTTGCATTTCCGTCCTTCCATCTACTGGAATCGCACGATGGACCGTTGGGAACTCTTCCGCGATAATGCCGATGCTTATCCTTTCAACTATCATCGCACAGATGTATATGGCGTGAATCTCAATGCTTATTTCGACTGGACTTTAGGTAGAACTGCCTTTGGTGCAGAACTTCGGAATGAAGATTTGGTGAGCGGAAATCTTGGTGAGAAGCTATCAGAGCCTAAGCACATTCATGGAACTGACAGAAACTATGAATATGGCATCAACCGAACCAATGTGCAATTTGTTTTGGAGCACAACATCCTTTTGGAGAACTTCACCTTGAGTGCCGGACTTATTGCAGTGAAGAACAGTTGGTCGGAGATGAATATGCGAGTATATCCAGGAGTGGATGCAAGCTATCATTTAGGCAAGAACTGGAAGGTATATGCCAGCTACAACACTTCGCTGAGAATGCCAAGTGTTACCGAACTTTACTATAATTCCAAGGGATATAATGCCAACAAGAACCTGAAACCAGAGGAATTGTCGGCTATCGAGGCTGGCGTGAAATATCAGTCGAGGGGATTTGCCGCCAAGGCAAGTATCTATCAGAATGATATGAAGAACCTTATCGACTGGATTATCGATACTAATTCCAGCGATGCCACCCTCACCACCACCAACTTCGGCAAGATTAAGGCAACAGGTGTGGAGAGTGCTTTAGCCTTTGATTTCCAGCAATTGCTTCCATCGCAGAATATTCTGAAGCGATTCGACCTGAGTTACGCATGGATTAACCAAGACCAGAAGAAATACGAGGGCATCACCAGTATGTATGTATTGGAATATCTTCGCCACAAGGTTACCGCCAACTTGCAACTGCATCTCTGGAAACAGTTGAACTTAGGTCTCAACTACCGCTTTCAAAAACGCAATGGAAACTATGCGGTTGGAAAGGATGATGCCGGCAATGCCATCCTGAAGAAATACTCACCCTACAGTGTGCTGGATGCTAAATTATCGTGGGATGTCCCTCACTATAGTCTCTATCTGAAAGCCAACAACCTCACCGCCCATCGCTATATCGATTTCGGAAGGTTGAAGCAACCAGGAATGTGGCTGATGGCAGGAGCTACCTTGCAATTCTAAATCTCATAGAGCCACGGATTTGCCAAAGCTTTCCCTTGGGGAATAGCCAGTTTCAGTGCTATCCGTGGCTAAAAAACAAGTATGAAGCATTTATTATTAGTCCTATTGCTTATCTCGGCAAATACCTTTGCCCAAGTAAAGGATATACAGGGAGATTTCAGCATGCTAAAGGAAGGTGACCTTCTTTTCTATTATTCCCAAAGGGATAATCCTATAACCGATGTCACCAAGGGCATTGATGGAAAGAAAATCAGCCATGTCGCGATTTTCCATCGGAAAGGAAAGAGTGCTTATGCACTCGAGGCTACACATCGGGGAGTAGTTCTCACACCTGTCGACAGCATATCGAAGCATCGCAAGGAAATTCATATTCTTGTTGGCCGACTGAAGGATACTACCAATGTGGCAGCTTCGGTAAAGGAGGCGATGAAGTATCTTGGAAAACCTTACGATTTCTATTTCGATGCTGGCGATAGTGCCCTCTACTGCAGTGAACTGGTGCAACTCACCTATCGGAACAAATCGGGCAAGCTCATCTTTTCACCTATTCCTATGAGTTTCCATAATGATAAAGGGGAAATTATTGAGTATTGGAAAAGGTATTATGCCAAAGTGGGAAGAAAGGTACCGGAAGGTGAGGCCGGAAGTAACCCTGGAGAACTCTCTCAAAGTAAGGCGATTGATATCTTATATCGGTTACTTTAGTCTATGAAAAGCGTTACTTGAATAACGTAAAACGAACGTTTCACATTACATGAAACGATCGTTTGATATAATATGAAACGACCGTTTGACATTATGTGAAACGGTCGTTTTACATTATATAACTCCCCATAACAACTATATAAAACTCTATTATTAAAGAATTTACAAGGCATTCATCTACCTAAGAACAATATAAAACAATTCTACCATTCCTGATAATAAAGGATGAATGAAATAAAGATTTTATTGCTATCAATATCCAAGAAAAATACCTAAATCTTGGTAAATTTGTAAAAATTGCATAGAATTGCCCAAATCTTTACATTGGATTCGAGCTTTTTTACCTATATTTGCACAGTTTATATATAAATTAGTTGTTTTTAGTATGATTATTAACAAAAGCTATGCTATTATCGCTTTTGCTTTGACATTAGGCATTAATCCAGTATTCGCAGGAAAATCTTACAGTTCAGCAAACGATACTACTCTTATCAAAAAGGAAACAGAAAAACCTTCTAAGGAGCAAAAGGACAAAAAAGACGTCAAGAAAAAGAAACTTCCTGAATATGAAGTTCTTATAAAGAAAGGCGGAAGTGTCAACCAAGGACTCTTCACGGTTCGTCATATTGATGAAAAATGGTATTTCGAAGTGCCAGATAGTGTTATCGGACGCTATCTTCTTTCGGTTACCCGATTCACAAGTGTTCCACAGGGATTCGGCAAATTTGCTGGTGAGAAGGTAAACGAACAGACACTTTATTTCGAACAGAGAGACAAGAAAACTCTTTTGCTCAGAGGTTTTGTACAAACCCAACAGGCTGACGAGAATACAAAGATCTATCAGACGCTGAAGGCTTCTACTACCGACCCTATCATTGCTTCGCTGAAAGTTATCGGCCGAAACAAGAAGAAGGATGCTCAGTTAGTGGAAATCACCCCTCTCTTCCAGAAAGATAACAATGTATTTAGTATGGCCAGCACTGATTTGAAGGAATTCAAGTTAGGTGCCTTGCAGGCCGACCGCTCCTTCATCGACACTATGAAGGTATTCCCAATAAATGTGGAAATCGCAACAACCAAGACTTATGCCGCACCAACAAGAAAGACTTTGGCTAGTTACACAGGTTCGGTTACTATTGGTCTTAACACCAGTATCGTATTGTTGCCAGAAGTTCCTATGCGCAAGCGTCTTTGGGATGACCGCATCGGCTATTTCGTAAATCGTACCACTTATTTCAACGACGATCAGCACAAGACAGAACGTGAGTCGTTTATCTCTCGCTATCGCTTAGAGCCTAAGGATGTGAAGAAATATCTGAAAGGCGAACTAGTTGAGCCTGTAAAGCAGATTGTTTACTATATCGATCCTGCCACCCCAAAGAAGTGGATACCTTATCTGAAAGCAGGTATCAACGACTGGAATGTGGCTTTCGAGGCTGCAGGCTTCAAGAATGCCATTGTGGCAAAGGAGTGGCCAAACGACAAGAACATGAGTGTGGATGATGCACGCTATTGTGTGTTGCGCTATCTGCCTGCAGAAATCGAGAACGCTTATGGCCCTCGCATCGTTGACCCTCGTTCGGGCGAGATCATCGAGAGTCACATCTGCTGGTATCACAATGTGATGAACCTCCTCACCAAATGGTATATGACCCAATGCGGTCCGCTTGACAAGCGCGCTCAAACTATGAAGTTTGATGATAAACTGATGGGTGAGCTCATCCGCTTTGTATCCAGCCATGAGGTTGGTCACACCCTCGGTCTTCGCCATAACATGGGTGCAAGTCATGCAACACCTGTTGAAAAACTTCGCGACAAGGCATGGGTAGAGGCGCATGGACATACAGCTTCTATCATGGACTATGCACGTTTCAACTATGTAGCTCAGCCAGAAGATGGCATTTCAGAGAAGGGACTCTTCCCACGCATCAACGACTACGACAAGTGGGCGATTAAGTGGGGTTATCAGTATCGTCCTGAATTCAAGGATGAACTCGAGGAAAAAGAGAAACTGATGACTGAAACAACAGATATTCTTGCCAAGAATCCAAGATACTGGTTTGGTGGTGAAGGCAGAAATGAGGATCCTCGTGCTCAGACAGAAGACCTTGGCGATGACAATGTAAAGGCAAGCGACTATGGTATCAAGAACCTGAAGAGGGTAATCGCCAACCTTCCTAAATGGACACAACAGCCTAATGATCAGCACGATGATCTCGTTGAGATGTGGAATAGCGTAAAGGGACAATTCAAGCGCTACACCAATCATGTGATTAAGAATATCGGAGGAAGATACCTTAATAATATGCCAGGAAGAAAGCCATACGAAACAGCTCCTGCCAGCAAGCAGAAAGAAGTTCTCGGATGGATTGACAGAAATATCTTCAATGCTCCATTCTGGCTCTACCCTTCCAACATTACCGATATCACAGGTACAAATGCAATCGATGACATCTCATCAGAGCAAACCCGCATTTTGAAATTATTGATGGCTCCTGTAACTCTCAACAAGATTTATGGGGATGAGAATTCTTCTGCACAGGCTTATAAGCTCAATGACTATCTGAGCGATACCTTCCAGACGGTTTGGAAACCTCTGAATGCAAAGACAGAGAAGAACAATCAACTTAGAAGAATTCTTGAGCGAAGCTATCTGCAGAACATCAATGAGATACTGAATCCAAAGGATTTAAAGGGAATTGCAGGTAAGTTTGCCAGTTCGGATGTCAATCTCTATATCGAAGAACAACTCAACAAGATCGAGAACTTCGTGAAGACTCAGTTGGCTACAAGCACTGGCATCAATAAGTTGCACTACCAGGATCTCCAGCGACAGATTAAGCTGATTAGAGACAAACAGAACAAAGTAGATTAAATCTCGAGATATATGTATAAGAGAGCTATTACGAGAAAAAAGTCAAGTCCTTTTCATTTATTGAAGATAGGACTTGCACTTTTGCTATTATTCTTCGCCCTGGGCATTCAAGCTCAGTCGAATGAAGGAAATAACACCATCAGTCTTTCGGTATCTGACAAAGATAGCAAAGAGACAATTCTGATGGCTACTGCCAAGTTGGAACCACTTCAGGCAATGGCAGTAACAGATATGGATGGTAAGGCAGCTTTCCACAAAGTACCAAAAGGAACTTATCAACTAACGGTTACCTATGTGGGATATGAGGAATATAAATCTACTATCAAGGTGAGCGGGAACCTTACCCTCACTATAAAACTTACCCCTACTTCTCTATCGCTGAAGGAGGTATCGGTTATAGCCCAACGAAAATCCTCAGGTGCCTCAACGACTTCTCTTGTAAGCCGACAAGCAATCGACCACCTTCAGGCAGCTTCTCTTGCTGATATTATGCAGTTGATTCCTGGTCAGGAAATGGGAAATATTGACCTCACCCAACAGAAGAACCTCCAGCTTCGCACCTTGTCCAACAATGCCACAAGTGCTTTTGGTAGTTCAATTGTTGTGGATGGAGTACCTATGTCGAATAACGGAGCTGTAAGTCAAGGGCAATTCTCAAATTCAGCCTTTGCAGGTACCGACCTTCGACAGATTGCAGCTGATGACATTAATAGCGTAGAGGTTATCAGAGGTATTCCTTCGGCAGAATATGGCGACCTAACCAGCGGCTTGGTGGTAGTACATTCCAAGGTGGGTGTCACCCCTTGGCAGTTCAAGTCGAAGATCAATCCAGAAATGACCAACGTTTCTTTGGGCAAGGGATTCAATCTGAACAAGGCAGGTATCCTTAATATCAGTGGTGACTATGCTAAGGCATGGGGCGATCCAAGACAGAAGACCCGTTCTTTCAATCGCTATAATTTCAACATTGGCTATGGCTATGATTTCTCTCGCAGATGGCATAGCGACACCAAGCTAAGATTCATGTATGCCAAGGATTGGACAGGAAAAGATCCAGATGCCCTTGACGATGGAACCTACAGTAAGAATCAGAATGTTACCCTGGCATTGACCCACAATGGTCGCATCAGTGTAGATAAGCTCTTCATGCGTACACTAACCTATACACTTGGCATAAACTATGGATGGAATGACAACGTTAATTCTAGTTTTGTTGCCACTTCCACAGGTTTACAGCCTATTCTCACAGCAAGAGAAAGCGGTTACTATAGTGTGCCATGGATGACTACATCCTATCTGGCGCAAGGCAATACAGAAGGTCGCCCTGGTAGCCTCTTTGCCAAAATCAATGATTCATTCTTCTTCACATGGGCAAAAACTCGCCAGAGTTTCAAGGTAGGTATGGACTATCACTACGACTGGAATAGTGGCAAGGGATATTACAACAGTAATGAGGCACTCCCTTATCGTCCTAATTCCGATGGTCGTCCTCGTGCTTTCTCGGATATTCCTGGCTTACATCAATTCTCTGCTTATGCCGAGGATAATTTCAACTGGGACATCAACAAGGTTAACAAGTTAAAAATCAACTTCGGACTGCGTTTCACTAGTTTGCAGGCCTTCTCCGATTTGGCCACCTATGCCCTCAGTCCTAGACTGAATGCCTCCATGGCTATCACCAAGTGGTTGGAAATTCGTGGAGGTATCGGCCTCAGCAGTAAGACTCCAGGTTTGAACTATCTCTATCCTGACAAGAAATACGATGATAGAGTATCCGTAAACTATATGCCACAGGATGACAAAGCTGGTCAGCTACTGGTTTATCATACAGAAGTGTATGATGTGAAAAAAAGCAAAGACCTGAAGAATGCTACCACCACAAAGGTAGAAGCAGGTGTAGATATCAAACTACCTTGGGGCGGAACACTTAGTCTGCTTGCTTATAAGGACAAGACTCCAAATGGATTTGGAAACGTAACAGAATACTATACTTATCCTTATCAGATTTATACAGCAGAGCAAGGACTCAATATAACTCCAGGACAGGCTACAACAATCGATTACAACAACCCATATCGTAGTTTCACAGCCTATATGACAACAGGAAAGATTGGAAATACCAATACCACTGAGAATAGAGGAATGGAATTCGATTTTGATATGGGAGAGATCAAAGCAATCCACACCCGTTTTAATTTCAGTGGTGCCTGGTCGGAAACAAAAATCTGGTCAACAGATAGAAATGTAGAATCGGTTAAGAGTACACTTCTTCCTTCAGAATATCAGGTTTACAACATCACTCCATTCAAGGTGGTGTATCCATCCGGTCTCGACTATACCAAATATCGCAAGTTTATCAACACTTTGCGAATCATCACCAATATCCCATCCCTCAAGATGGTGGCATCATTCACAGGACAGGCTATCTGGTATGACTGGAACCTCAGCTATGTTGCCGACAAGAGCCCTATCGGATGGTTTGACTCAGATCTTGTTTATCATGAGTTGACAAATGGCCAGACAGAAATTTTCGGATATAAGGTCAGCGACCTGGAGAAGAAATACTCAGACAGTACTCCTAACAAAAATCCAATCACCTGGAACCTCTCAGCACGACTCACCAAGGAACTTGGACGCATTGGCGGCCTCTCCCTTTATGTAAATAACAGCCTCTATTACGAGCCATACCTCAAGAGCAACAACACCTCAACCCTTAGTCAGCGGAATACTGGCAAATTCAGTTTTGGTGCAGAATTATCTCTGAATCTTTAATAAAGAAGAAATGAAACGATTCAATTTTCAAAATACAGTCCTCCATAGCATCGCACTAATATTGGCTATATCGCTGACATCCTGTGTCGATTTCAATGATGCGACTCTGGAGACCTCTGTCAGCATTCAGGTGGTTCAGCCAACCGATTTCAAGAGTAGTGTGGATCTTTCCAACAAGACCGTTACAGCCTCTTTGGGAACTACCACCCGAAGCGCACTCACAAACGAGCAGGGTATTGCTACATTCAATGGTATCACTCCAGATATCTATACCTTCTCCACTTCATGGGATATGACTGGAGATGAGTATAAAGCAGCTACAGGTAGCAATGAGGTTACTTCGGGAGCAACAGTTTCGGGAAGTCTCAACTCACAGATGGTTGGAAGCAACTCTACCCTATCTCTCCCAACCAATGTTTCCATCAATCGTGACCTCGTTATCGGAAAGGTTTTCTTCTCAGGTTCCAAGGACAATAACAACCGCACATATCTTGCAGGAAAGTTTATCGAGTTGTTTAATCAGAGCGATGACAGCATTGATGTATCAGGACTCTATATCGGTCTAGGCGAGGCAGAAAGTACTCCAGCCTATACCCTGGATAACCTGAGAGAGTCATTTGGTGATAGTGTAATCCTTCTGAAGCAGATTTATCGCATCCCGAAAAATGCTAACTTTAAGGTTGCTCCTGGTGGAACTGTTCTTATTGCGAATAGTGCAATCGACCATACTACCAATGATGATTTGGAGAATAATCTGTTGAATGCTGACTTTGAGGTTAAGGATGTCACCGGTAAATATCAAAACAATCCATCTACTCCTTCCATGGAGGTAATCTACAACATCTATACAGGAACTTCTGTCATCAATATGCTACAGAATGGTATGGTGAGTGTTGTAATCTTCCGTACAGATGAGGATCCTAAGAAATGGGAGAAGACTTATAAGTATGGTAAGACCTCTGGAACAGAATGGGTAGTAGCTCCTACAAAATACATACTCGATGGAGTAGAATCTCTGAGAAACAGGACTACAGGCTTCAATCTCGATGAGAAACGTCTTTGGAACTATATCGATGCAGGATATACCTATATCAATGCTACTACTGGTTTAAGTGGCGAAATTATCTATCGAAAGACCAGCAAGATGCAGAATGGACACAAGGTTTTGGTAGATACCAACAATTCTACCAACGACTTCAATGTATCAACAACCATAGGACCTCGCAATTATGACGAATAAGAATCTATATATTATCGCTGCTTCTCTATTGCTTACCTTACCAGCAATGGCCCAGAAAGAGTTGAGTGGAGAAAGTGAATACCGATATAATGACGCCAGTCAACTGTGGCGAAATACCGAGAATACAGCAGGTATGACCATTGACTCTATCAGCGATCGAGGTATTGCGCATTTCAATTTCGACCACACATCGGGCAGCTATCATCGGGTTCAGGAGGGAGCTCAGACCAACTCCCTCAACTTCTTCACAGAACGCTATCAGAAGATGGGCAGCTATCTTTATGGCTATGGAAAGTTCCATTTCAATATGGGACGTACCAAAGAACGTGCCTGGAGTGACGTGATGCGCACTTACAACAGTAATCCATATTTTGCCGGCTCAAGTATCTTTGGCAAATATGACTTCCAAAACTTCGATCTTACAGCCCGAGTTGCCACCATCAATTTCAGTGGATGGAGATTCGGTGCAAGTTTGGATTATAAAGTTGGTGACTTGAGCAGACTGAGAGACCCAAGATCGCGCTCTAAAATGTTGGATTATAAGATTACCCCTTCCATTACCTATAGTTTTGGTGAACATACCCTTGGATTGAGCGGACATTATAATCGCTACAAGGAAAGCCAACCAACTCCAACCACCATACAGGAAGAGCCAAATCTCTACTACTATCAGATGAAAGGTATGGAAGTGGCAGAAGGTAAACTGAAAGGTTGGTCAGGCTACAACCGTGAATACGTGAACCATAACTTCGGAGGAGCGCTCACCTATGGCTATAAGGGTAGAAGTTTCGAGAATGTAACAGAAATGAGCATACAGCGAGGTACCGAATATATCTACGAGCAATACAAACGTGAGCCAGGAAGATACTACACTTACCTCTATGATTTCCAGACTCAGAACCGTATTCATTCCGAGAAGATGCTGCACGAAATCAACTTGAAGGCAAGTTATCAGCAGGCTTATGCTGATGAATATCGTCCACAGTTGATAATCACAACCGATAGTGTACACGGATATACTTCCAACACTTATGTAAACCAGTTCACTTATAAAAAGCGATACCAATTACAAGCTGTTGCAGTCGGCCTGCACTACCGTGCAAATCTCTTGCAAGGCGATGCGATCGGCAGTTACTTCGGCATTACAGGAGCCTTCAACAGCATTCATCAGAAGCATCTGCTGCCAATGAGCACCTTTAAATATCACGCAATGGATGTCAACCTGGAATATGGCATTGCCCTACTCAGCAATCATCGTCTCTGGCTGGATGCTAATACCGGTTATCATTTCAGCAATAAAGCAGAGCTGAACCTTGCTGATGAAAGTACTATATATGCCCAAAATGTACTTCTTCCTGACATGGAATATTATGCAGCCAATTACTGGAATGGTAAGTTGCAAATAACCTATCAGTTACCGATAACCGTCAAAGGCTATCAGAATCTATGGTATATAAAGGGATACGCACAAACCCTTCAGGCAAAACATAATCTGAATGCCAATACCTTTGGCATCACCATCGGACTATTCAATTAAATATTAACATCATAAAAACGATAATTTATGGGAAATTTTACTTCAAAAAAAACAGTCGCATTGTTAGCTGCTGCACTTTTAGGTACAGCTAGCCTTCAGGCACAAACTGTAAAAAAGCCAGGTTCTGGTATTCTCATCAGTAAGGTGTACTATGCTGGAACAATAGAGAAAGGCGGAACAAAGGTCTATACTGGTGGTGAGAAATATATTGTACTCCACAATAACACCAATACTGAATATGATCTTGCAGGAATGGGTATTGGTCTCATTGAAAGTGAAAGTTCTACAGGTGCATGGACTGCAGGAAGTATCACGACTCCATCCTATGCCGTTGCACTGAAACAGCTCTATAAGATTCCAGACACTAATCCTGTCATCATCAAACCATGGGGAGACCTCGTTATTGCCACCTCTGCTATCAATCATACAGATTTGGCAGAAAAAGGAGCAGATCTTTCTAAAGCAGACTTTGAATTTGGTGGTGAGGATAATGATAATGCAGACACACCAAACTTGGAACTATTGCATACCTACAATGAGAAAACTACCAAAGTAAACCTTGCTGCAGGTGGTGATGCTGGTGTTATGATCTTCTCTGCTACAAACTTGAAAGCTATCGCTCCAGGAACTTCTTCAGCTTATACTTATGCACAAGGTAAAACATCTGGAAGCAAATATCTCGTTATCAGCGGTTATAAAAGTATGGATGCCGTGGAGATTCTGAGAAACAAGAAGCAAAATGATACTTATCAGGCAGACGCTAGCCGCAAGCGCATCAACAACACACAAGATGCCGGCTATGTCCTCACCAGTGAAGCTATGTATAAGGATGGCTTTGTTGCTTATCGCAAGACAGCTCTTAACCATGATGGAAATTACTTTCTTTACGATACCAACAACTCAACAACCGACTTCACTGTATCCAACACTATTCAGCCAACAGAGTATAATACTGTTGCCGATGGAACAACTGAAGTTAAGGTTACTATCCCAGAATCAGGCTATCTCCCATTCAATGCAGAAAAAGCATTCTTCGGAGGCAAGGACATTTCTGTTGCATGGGTATCTTCTTCTGCTACAAGCACTAACTTCAATTCTGTAGTTGGCGATTCTATGGTTTGCAATGCTTCGCCTTTCATCCTTGTCGGAACTCCAGGTGAACACACCATCTACTATACAGAGGCCACTCGTAATTTAACCTCTGCAGGTGCAAACAATTGGATTTCAGAAGACGAAAAAAACTATGAAAACGGTGTCTATACTGTAACAACCAGAAACCGTTACCCAATGAAGTTTGTCAACGAAAAGGGAAATGTTCGCTTTGTTGCAGATTTCAACGATGGCAAGAACCAAACATTGAACATCGATGTAGAGAAGGAAGGACGCTTTTATATCCGCTTAGCACAGGCTACCACTAATGGTCAAGAAATCAAGTGGGTTGGCGTAACTCCAGAGGAAGTAGTTGCCACCGGTATCGAAGAAGCAAAGGCTGTTACCAAGAAAACCAACAATGCAGTTTATAACCTTCAGGGTGTTAAGGTGAATGCCGATAAACTTGTAAAGGGTATCTACATCCAGAATGGAAAGAAATTCGTTGTGAAGTAAGTCATTAACACGAAAATATCGAAAAGCCAGTACTTTAAATAAGTACTGGCTTTTTTAATTTATTAATGATTAATGAAAAGAAGTTGATAAAAATGAAAAATTATCGCTATCTTTGCAGCCGTTATGGTACTAAACTACATTTGGATTGCATTCTTTGTAATCGCCTTTGCTGTAGCACTTGTCAAACTCATCTTCTTCGGTGACGTCAGCGTGTTTCCAGCAATGATGGACTCTACTTTCGATCAGAGTAAGTCTGCTTTCGAAATCTCAATAGGACTGACAGGTATGTTGGCCTTATGGTTAGGTGTGATGAAAATAGGAGAAAAAGCAGGACTTGTAAATGCCCTTGCCCGAATTCTATCCCCTGTCTTCACCAAACTATTTCCGGATATTCCTAAGAATCATCCTGCTACAGGAGCTATCTTTATGAATATTGCCGCCAATATGCTAGGACTTGACAATGCAGCCACTCCACTTGGCTTAAAGGCTATGGAGCAAATGCAGACTCTCAACACAAAGCCAGATACTGCAACCAATCCGATGATAATGTTCCTGGTGCTCAACACCAGCGGTTTAACTTTGATTCCTGTCAGTATTCTCTCTTATCGAGCACAACAGCACGCAGCACAGCCTACGGATGTATTCATCCCTATCCTATTAGCCACTGCTGTTGCCACCATCACAGGTATCATCATCACCAGCATTTATCAGCGCATCAATCTCTTCAACAAGACAATGGTGCTCACACTAGGTGGCTTCTGCCTTTTCCTTGCTGGTATCGTATATGGTTTCAGCCTTCTAGCTCCAGCCATGATGGAAACAGTCAGCACATCTGTTGCCGCTATCATCCTGATGAGCATTATAGTGGGATTTATCCTGGCAGGAATGCGAAAGAAGATAAATGTTTATGATGCTTTCATTGAGGGAGCTAAGGAGGGATTCACCACAGCTGTGAGAATTATTCCTTATCTTGTTGCCTTCCTTGTAGCTATCGGCATCTTCCGTGCTTCAGGCACAATGGATGCACTCATTGCCGGCATTAAATGGTGCTTTGTATCACTTGGCATAGATGCAGCCTGGGTGGATGCCCTCCCTACAGCACTTATGAAACCACTATCGGGTTCTGGTGCAAGAGGAATGATGCTGGATGCTATGACCCACTTCGGACCAGATAGCTTTGTCGGCAGACTGAGTTGTCTTTTCCAGGGTTCTACCGATACTACCTTCTATATTCTGGCAGTATATTTCGGAAGTGTAAATATTCGTTATACCCGTCACGCAGTAGCTTGTGGACTTCTGGCCGACTTGGCTGGAGTCATTGCCGCCATCCTGATAGGATATATGTTCTTTGGATAACAAAATAGAAAAAAGAAAATGGCTAATTTAAAATCACTTGCTAAGGATACCGTTATCTATGGACTTAGCAGTATCATGGCACGTTTCATCAACTATCTGCTCGTGCCAATCCAGACCGCAAAATTCAATGCTGCAGGCGGACAGTATGGTATCATTACCAATGTCTATGCTTATGTAGCATTGCTCATCATACTCCTTACCTATGGTATGGAGACAACCTTCTTCCGCTTTATGAGCAAAGACGGAGAAGATCCTGAAAAGGTGTATGCTACCACACTGAAGACAGTTGGAACTACTTCCCTGATTTTTGCCATTCTAGTTGCAGTCTTCAATCAGCCGATAGCCGATCTTGTGGGCTATACCGATCATCCTGAATATATTCTGGTGATGTATATCACAGTAGCTATCGATGCTTTTGCAGCAATCCCATTTGCTTATCTTAGATATGCACATCGCCCTATCAAGTTTGCATCTCTGAAGATATTGAATATCATCTTCAATATTACCTTGAATGTACTCTATCTCATCGTATTGCCATATTTCAAGATCAATCTCTTTGGTATTTACGATAATGATTTCTCACTTGATGTGGTTTGGATATTCTATATCAATGCATTCTGCTCAGTAGCAACCCTGCTCTTCCTTGGCAAGGAACTCAAAGGCATCCTGTGTCCTTTTGATGTAGCTACCTTCAAACGAATGCTTACTTACACATGGCCTTTGCTCGTAATGGGACTCGCAGGACAGCTTAATCAGTGTGCGTCTCAGATTATCTTCCCATATGTCTATGATGGCGATACTACAGCAGCACACACCCAGTTGGGTATCTATGGTGCCTGCGTAAAGATTGCCATGATTATGGTGATGATCACCCAGGCCTTCCGATACGCTTATGAGCCATTCGTATTTGGTAAGTCAAAGGATAAAGACAACAAGGATACCTATGCCAAGGCGATGAAGTTCTATATCATCTTCACCCTGTTGGCCTTCCTCTGCGTAATGGGCTATATGGACATTCTTCGCTATGTAGTAGGCAAGAGCTATTGGGAAGGTCTTGAGATTGTACCTATCGTAATGGCTGCTGAAATTATGTTTGGCGTCTTCTTCAATCTTAGTTTCTGGTATAAGCTCATCGACAAAACTATGTGGGGAGCCTATTTCAGCGGTATCGGAGCCGTAGTATTGATAGTAGTCGACATCTTGTTCATTCCAAGATTCAGCTATTGGGCTTGTGCCTGGGCAGGATTTATTTCCTATGCCATCAGTATGGTGATCAGCTACATTTTTGGACAGAAATATTATCTGATCAACTATCCTATCAAGGATATTGCCATTTATCTGGTAATAACAGGTATTCTCTTTGCCGGCATCAGTTTCAGCAATGCCCAGTTGCCTATAGCAGCAGCACTTGCCGTAAACACATTGCTGATAATTGGATTCCTGGCGTTTATTATCAAGCGCGATTTTCCATTGGCAAGTCTCCCTGTTATCGGCAAGAAATTCAGAAAATAATATAAAACGAGAATAAAATATGAAAAAAAGAGCAATGAGAGTTTTCTCTTCTTTACTTCTTAGTCTTTGTGCCTTCCTTCCTGCTCATGCAGATGAAGGTATGTGGACAATATACAATCTCCCTCCGCAAGTATTCCAGACAATGCAGGGATATGGCTTTCAGATGTCTTACGATTCCTTATATAATGGTGACAAAGCTTTGAAGGCTGCAGTAGTAAATTTCTCAGGCTACTGCTCAGGAGTTGTTGTATCTCCAGACGGTTTGGTATTCACCAACCATCATTGTGGATTTGATGCTATCCGTTCTCATTCCACTGTAGAGCACGACTATATGCTCAATGGCTTCTATGCCAAGGACTACAGCGAGGAATTGCCTAATCCGGATATGTTCGTGAGTTTTATGATCGACCAGACAGATGTTACCGATAAACTAAAATCTCTGGGCATCGACAATATGAGCAAGGACCGCAAGGAGGTTCTTATCGACTCACTTCAGCAGGCATTAACCGATGAAGCACGCAAGAAGGATTCCAGCTATCATGTAGAAATCGATGCTTTCTTCGAGGGAAACAAGTGGTATGCTACTACCTATCAGCAGTTTGATGACTTGCGTCTTGTCTTCACCGTCCCAAAAAGTATGGGTAAGTTTGGTGGTGAGACCGACAACTGGATGTGGCCACGCCAGACTTGTGACTTTTCTGTATTCCGCATCTATGCCGACAAGAATAATAAGCCTTCAACCTATAAAGAGGATAATGTTCCTTATCAGCCAAAGCGCTGGGCTCAAGTAAGTCTGCAGGGTTATAAGGATGGCGACTATGCGATGACCATCGGATACCCAGGTTCTACCGAGCGCTATCTCTCCAGCTATGGCATTCAGCAGATGCGTGATGCAGAGAATTCTGTACGTGCTCAGGTTCGTGGCGTAAAGCAGGAGATTATGGCCCGCCATATGCGTGCCAACGAGGCTGTTAGAATCAAGTACGACAGCAAATATGCGCAGAGTGCCAACTATTGGAAAAACTCTATTGGTATGAATAAATGTATCGATTCTATCGGAATTATTCAGCAAAAGAGAGATTTCGAGGAGAAGATTCAGCAGTGGCAGGACAAGACAGGCTATCTCAAAGGAAAGCTTGATTTCAAACTTCTGAAGAGACTCTACGAGAAAAGCACAGAATACGACCAGGCATATATGAACATTATGGAGGCCTTTGGCAATACCAATGAGTTCACTAATCGTGCAAGAAGACTCGACCGCATGGAGGTGCTGGGTCCTAAGGAAAGCAGAAAGAAGCAGTATGTGATGTTCGACGACAATAGCAACGAGTGGGATGAAGCCCTCGACAAGGAGGTTTTCGCCGCTATGCTTAAGAATTACCGCGAGCATGTAAAGGAAGAATATCTGCCTAAGTTCTACAAAACCATCCAGAAAGACTTCCGCAATGACTACAAGGCGTATGTGAACTATCTCTATACCCATAGTTTCTTGATGCACAAGGATGAGAAGATCTATATCAACAAGAGCAGTTATCTGAAGGATCCTGGTGTGAATGTGGGTCTTGACCTTCTCGAGATTATGGGCGATCTCCGCACACGTCTAGGTGCCTTCAAGGATAGCATTGCAGAACAGGAAAGATATCTTTGTGATGCCAAGGTACGTATGGAACAGGATATGCCTCACTATAGCGATGCCAACTTCACTATGCGCCTCTCTTATGGTAAGGTAGGCGGCTATGAACTGGG
Source organism: uncultured Prevotella sp. (assembly GCA_905236815.1). Lineage (GTDB taxonomy): Bacteria > Bacteroidota > Bacteroidia > Bacteroidales > Bacteroidaceae > Prevotella. The sequence goes on from CAJOPE010000087.1 coordinate 19,862, forward strand.
CGGCAAGCCATCAGGTTACTATACTACAGCCGAAAGCATTGTAGAGAAGATGAAACGTGGCGACCAGGGTGTATTCGATTATAAGGCCGAGCCTATTATGCAACAGCTCCTTGGTTCTCAGAATTTTGGAAAGTACAAGGATGCAGCAACCGGAAAGATGCAACTCTGCTTCCTTACAAATAATGATATTACTGGAGGAAACTCTGGCTCTCCTATGTTCAATGGTAAAGGCGAATTGATAGGTCTTGCCTTCGATGGTAACTGGGATAGTCTTTCCAGCGACATCAACTTTGATAGTCGTCTGGCTAGATGTATTGGTGTAGATATCCGCTATGTCATCTATATGATGGATAAGTGGGGACACGCTACCCGATTGCTTGACGAAATCAAGGCAAAATAAATTAAGCCCTCTTCCCATTTCGAGGAAGAGGGCTTAATCTTTTATTCATCGTGTATTTTAAATATTCTCATTAACGATTTTCTTTAATTCCTCGAGGTTATTGGCAACAGCAATATAATCCTGATAGTTGCCACGAATAAACCCTTTCTCCTGCAAATCCTCGAGAAGAGCGATAAGCTTATCCCAGAACCCCTTCATATTATAGAGCACTATCTTCTTGCGATGATAGCCGATGGTATGGGAAGCAGCAATCGTGAAGATCTCATCCAAAGTTCCAATACCTCCAGGCAAAGCAATGAGAACATCGCTATGCATCAGCATCAGGTCCTTTCGGTCGCTGAGATTCTCGCATCTAATCTCCACATCATTATAGTCTGACACACGTCCACGCTGCTCCACCATCGTTGGCACAACTCCATAGACCTGAGCACCGCCCTTATGAACGGTTTTAGCTATACACTCCATTAAACCCATATCAGTACCGCCAAAGACCAAAGTGTGGTCTTCAGAGGCAATCCATTCGCCCAATTCCTTGGTCATTTCGAAGAAATCAGGATCGATACGTTCATTGGCTGAACAAAAAACTCCTATTTTCATATCCGCAAATGTAGCAATAAAAACACAAAAAACTATAAATGCCCCCATTTTTTTCAATATTTACCCGTCTAGCCAATATCTTTTATGTACCTTTGCCGACAAATTATAAGGGGCGAGACTATTTTTCGCTCATCGTATAAGGAAATGCACCCGAGATTTAAATGGCTGGGAGGGTGATTGTCCTTCTACATTTAAATTTAAGGTTTTAAGATTGAAGACATTTGAAGAATTAGGCGTTAGCGAAGATATTCGCCGCGCTATTGAGGAATTAGGCTTTGAGAATCCAATGCCTGTTCAGGAAGAAGTAATCCCGTATTTACTTGGTAACAAAAACGATGTAATCGCTCTCGCTCAGACGGGAACGGGTAAGACTGCTGCTTATGGTCTGCCTGTTCTGCAGAAGACCGATGCATCCCAGAAGACTACTCAGGCGATTATCCTGAGCCCTACCCGTGAGCTTTGTCTGCAGATTGCCGATGAGCTCGATGGTTTCTCTAAGTATATTGACCATCTGCACATCGCTGCTGTTTATGGCGGTACAGATATCGGCTCACAAATTCGCACCCTCAAGCATGGTGTGCAGATTATCGTAGCTACCCCTGGTCGTTTACTTGACTTGATCAATCGTGGTGTTGCCCAGTTGGACAACGTTACAAATATTGTGCTCGACGAGGCTGACGAGATGCTCAACATGGGCTTCTCTGAAAGCATCAACGCCATTTTCGAGCAGTTGCCAGAAGACCACAACACACTCTTGTTCTCAGCTACAATGAGCAAGGAGGTGGAGCGTGTGGCTAAGAAATATCTGCACGACTACAAGGAAATCGTTGTGGGAAGCCGCAACGAGGGCGCTGAGCATGTAAATCACATCTATTATCTGGTACACAGCAAGGATAAGTATCTTGCCCTGAAGCGTATCGTCGATTTCCATCCTCACATTTTCGCCATCATCTTCTGCCGCACTAAGGTGGAGACTCAGGAGATTGCCGACAAGCTTATCAAGGATGGCTACAATGCAGAAGCTTTGCATGGCGACTTGAGTCAGCAGCAGCGCGACCTCACCATGCAGAAGTTCCGCAATCACAATGTTCAGTTCCTTGTAGCTACCGATGTGGCTGCCCGCGGATTGGATGTTGACGACCTTACTCACGTTATCAACTATGGTTTGCCTGATGATATCGAGAGCTACACTCACCGCTCTGGCCGTACTGGACGTGCCGGCAAGAAGGGTACCTCTATCAGCATCATCCACACCAAGGAGAAGTGGAAGGTTCGCCAGATTGAGAAGCAGATTGGCAAGGACTTCATCGATGGTGACCTGCCAAAGCCTGAGGAAATCTGCCAGAAGCAGCTCTACAAGGTGATGAACGACATCATGAAGACTGATGTGGATGAGGAGCAGATCGCGCCTTACATGGAAGAAATCAACCGTCAGTTCGAATTTATCGACAAGGAGGACATTATCCAGAAAATGGTGATGGTTACTTTCGGCCGATTCCTCGACTACTACAAGCACGCTCCAGAGATTGAGAAGCCTACTGGCAGAAGCAAGGAGGATGGCAAGGGCTCAAGAGGTGAGCGTTCTGGCCGTGGAAAGGTATCTGGCGGTCGTCGCAATCACGAGGCAGAGGCTGGTTTCAAGCGTCTCTTCATCAACCTGGGTAAGGCTGATGGTTTCTATCCTGGCGAGATTATGCAGTTCATCAACAAGAATGTGAAGGGCCGTCAGGAGGTTGGACATATCGATTTGCTGAGCAAGTTCTCTTATATCGAGGTACCTGAGAAGGATGCAGAAAGAGTGATGAAGGCACTCGATGGTACTACTTACAAGCGCCGTGAAGTGAGATGTAACGATGCTGATGAGAAAGGCCATGGAAGAGCTAACCAGAAATCAGAAAGAGGTGAAAGATCGGACAGAAGAGACCGTTCTGACAAGGGTTACTCTAAGGATAAAAGCTCACGTCCAGCTCGCAAGCCACGTCGTAAGGAGGATGAGAATGGCGACTGGAGAGCACTTATGAATAAGAGCAAGGATTTCAAGTTCAAGGACGAAACTCCTGATTTCTCGGAAGAGGGATGGGCAAGACGTCGTCCGAAGAAGAAATAATTCGAATATATTAAGAAAAGAGGCACTTTACGAATTGTAGAGTGCCTCTTTTTTAATCATATATCTCGCTGGCTTTCACCCAGTTTGTCCAAAGAGCTAACATAAAATCAGAATAGTATAATTTCATTTCACTATCAGAAGATACTTTTAGTTAATTCTCAAATTCTGCTACTTTAATTTCTTCTAAATATAATTCACTAGCTACCTGAAAAGCAAATTTATCTTGAATCTCTGGATGTTCGTGGAAATAAGTAATTAACAAATGACTCATTTAGCTATCCTAAACAGGCCACTTAGCACCCCTAAATGGCCTGTTTAGGAAAACAATTCATGCTATATCTATTTGGGGCCTAATTGAGAAGCAAGAAGGGCCTAATTGAAGACCAAGAAGGGCGTAATTAGAAGGCAAGAAAGGGTATTTAGCAATCTATTTTATCATATTACTTTTCTCCCACTCGTGGGAAAGAAGATTTTTAACCAATTCATAAAGTCTTGATTCTCTTGCTTAGAGGGGGGGTGCCAAAAGGCTATTGTTCAGCATTTCAACATTTGCTGATATGCTTCATGCTTGTTTTGCTATTTGCTCGTGGTATTCCCTCTCTCTTATCTCCCCCGTTACGCGGGGGAGAAGATTTTTCAATCACACTATTTCGCCTATAATAGTATGTATCCTACGAATTATTCTAGTTAAACACTCTTAAGTATAACGTGAGTTCGATGAATTTAAAATACAGTTAGCCGCAATAGCACTCAGCATGTTCCGCAAATGTTAAAAAAGCTAACTCAATGG
>CAJOPE010000088.1 GCA_905236815.1 uncultured Prevotella sp.
CGCACGAAGGGGTCTTTAGAGCTTGCGAGAAATATGGAATCTTCTCGCATCTCATCAAGCAAGGGGCGAAGCCCCGCAGTGGATGAGTTAATGCGAATGAAAATGCATGTCTGAGCGAAGCGAGTTCTTTTTCAGATTCCATATTTCTCGGAAGCGGCCCCTGAGCCCAGGACGTTTTGCGTTTTCTTCTTTGGTTACGTTTCTTCTTTGACACCAAAGAAGAAATGAACAATAAGCAGCAAAAAAACAATATATATATCTGATAATTAAAATAATATCATTATCTTTGCACAAAATCATTATGATATGATTAAAAGCAAAAAGAAAGATTTATTGACAAAACTAAAATCCTACACACAACAAATTATTGGTGTGGATTTGCAAATAGAAGAAGCCGATCATCACACTACTGATCTGCTTCCCATATTTATGTCAGACACCTATAAGTTCTGCCATGTCAACTGGATGGGGCACGATGTCCTGCTCTGTATGTCAACAGATAGCGCTGACCTTAGTCCTGGAAAGATTTCCAAACATATGGAGATTGTAAACAAAAGGACTGGGATGACTGCTGTCTTTGTGACTGATGAGATGAAATCGTATAATATCCAGCGAATGATAAATTCACGAACAGATTTTATGATTCCTGGTAAGCAGATGTTTATTCCATCGCTTTTACTGGACATCAGACCAATAAAACAAAAAAATGTGGACTTGGGAATTACGGTTCCACCAATAGCACAATGCATTGTGCTCTATCACCTAGAAGTGGTTTCACTGCAAGGCAAAATGCTGAAGGAACTGCAAGAGCTGTTTATGGTTTCCTACGCAACCATCGACAGAGCAGTAAGATGGCTGGAAAAACAAGAACTCATAACAAGGAACGAGGGCAGAATCAGCTTTTTCCTAAATGGAATAGATTTGTGGAAAAAGGCTGTATCTATATTATCCTCCCCCATAGAGAAAATTGTATATACCACTTCCGCTATCGACCATCCTACCCTCTCAGGCAATAGCGCTATGGCAGAATATACCATGATGAATGAAGATGGTATGCTCCATGTGGCTATGACCAGACAGCAGATGAAGCAACTGGGAGAAACTCACACTGTGGAAGATGGTACAGTTGTAGAAATATGGCGATATTCTCCAGAATTGCTCAGCAATAATGGTGTAGTGGACAAGCTCTCTCTGTATCTCTCACTAAAAGATGATAAAGACGAGAGAATTCAGATGGAACTGGAAAATTTAATCAATGAAATAAAATGATTAGAGGAATAGAGAAATTCAAGGAATTCTTTGCAGACTTCAAAGAGAACTATGTGATTATAGGCGGTACTGCCTGCGATATGCACGAGGAGGAAAACGGACTGACACCAAGAGCAACAAAGGATATTGACATGATTCTGGTAGTAGAAGCACTTGACAATGCCTTTGTGGAAAAGTTCTGGACATTTGTAAAGAATGCAGGATACCAGCAGCGGAATATCGGAACAGTAGAGAAACCTGAATACAAACACGAATACTTCCGTTTCAAGGATCCCCAGGAAAAGAACTATCCATTTCAGATAGAACTATTCTCGAGAAAAATCGGGTTATTGAATTATCCCGAGGATGCACACCTCACTCCTATTCCCACAGGAGAGGAACTGTCCAGTCTATCTGCTATACTGATGAATACCGACTATTATGAGTTCACCATAAAGCATAGCACAACCAAAGAGGATGTGCATATCGCCAATATTGAGAGTCTTATTTGTCTGAAATGCAAAGCATATCTCGAGATGGCGGAACGTAAGGCTGCTGGTGATCAGGTTGATGAACGTGATATAGAGAAACACAAAAAGGATGTTTTCCGTTTGGCCGGAATGCTCTCGCAGAGAGATAAGTTCACTCTACCGGCAACCTTGAAAGAGGACATCCAAGAATTTTGCAATGCAGTAAAAGGAAATCTTCCGAATCAAGATTTCCTCAAAGCAGCAGGACTTGGAAACGTCAAAGGCGAAACATTACTACAGAATATAAAATCCACCTTTATGATGGATGATTGATGATGGATGAATGATGATGGATGATGGTGATCGATGAACATCATTTGACGTCGGTGACGTCACCCTATCAGGTAACTGCTGGTGCTTGCACCTGCAGATGGATAACTACGACTGGTAAGTCGCAC
>CAJOPE010000089.1 GCA_905236815.1 uncultured Prevotella sp.
AGAATTCAAAGCTGGTGATATCGGTAAGTATCTGACTGGATTTGAAGTGTTAAACCCTGATTTGGTGATTTGTCATTTAGATGCCAAGGCATCAATGCAGATTGATCTTACAATTAATAAGGGTCGTGGTTATGTACCTGCTGACGAGAATCGTCAGTTCTGCACTGATGTTAATGTACTTCCTATCGATTCAATCTACACCCCTATCCGTAACGTTAAATACTCAGTTGAACCATATCGTGTTGAACAGAAGACCGATTATGACAAACTGGTTATTGAGGTGACATCGGATGGTTCCATCCACCCAAAGGATGCTCTTAAGGAAGCTGCGAAGATTCTTATTTATCACTTTATGCTCTTCTCTGATGAGAAGATCACATTGGAGAATCCTGATAATGAAAATAATCAGGAGTTTGATGAGGAAGTTCTTCACATGCGCCAGTTGCTTAAGACCCGTCTCGTTGATATGAACCTCAGTGTTCGTGCACTCAACTGCTTGAAGGCAGCTGATGTTGAGACTCTTGGTGATTTGGTACAGTATAATAAGACAGATCTCCTTAAGTTCCGCAACTTTGGTAAGAAATCGCTTTCAGAGCTTGATGATTTGCTCGAGAGTCTGAATCTTTCGTTTGGAACAGACATTTCAAAGTATAAATTGGATAAAGAGTAATCTTTAGATTGCTAACTCATCCACAAAAGAAAAAAACAAAATGAGACATAATAAGAAATTTAACCATCTGGGCCGTACTGCTTCACATCGCAGCGCTATGCTTGCCAATATGGCATCATCACTGATCAAGAGTGAGCACAAAAGAATCACTACGACCCTCGCTAAGGCTAAAGCCTTGAAGAAGTATGTAGAACCTCTGATTACTCGTTCTAAAGAAGATACAACTAACAGCCGTCGTGTTGTTTTCCGCTATCTTCAGGATAAAGAGTCTGTAAAGGTTCTCTTCGGTGAGGTTGCAGCTAAGGTTGGTAACCGTCCTGGTGGTTATACTCGTATCATTAAGCTTGGTACTCGTCAGGGTGATGCAGCTGAGATGGCTTTCATCGAGCTTGTTGACTTCGATGAGAACATGGCTAAGACTCCTAAGGCAGCAGCTAAGAAGACTCGTCGTGCTGGTCGTAAGGCTAAGGCTGTTGAAGCAACAGAAGTTGCTGAGACTGCAGAGGCACCTAAGGCTGAAGAGGCTACTGCTGAGTAAACTACAGAGACAGAGTAAAATTTTTACTATCTCGATAAATAGCGCTTTCATCTATAAGGTGGAAGCGTTTTTTTTATTTAGGGTTTTCCCTATTTTAATTTAGGAAGAAAATCTTTCATTTCACCTAATTTATTTTTATCTTTGCTTAGTTTTCTAAACGTTTTTAATATGAAAAGAGTTATTTTATTCGCTGTAGGTTTTTCACTTCTTTTGAGTAGTTGTGGTACTTATGCAGGTTCAGGTGCAATGTCAGGTAGTCAATTAGGATCTGTTCTTGGATCTGCTATTGGTGGTATTAGTGGTGGCCACAGAGGCTCTGATATTGGTACAATTGTTGGAATGGTAGGTGGTGCAGTAGTTGGTGGTGCTATTGGAAATGCCGCGGACCAGAAACGTCAGCATGATATTGAAGATTATAACAGAGATAAGGCTAATAGGGTAGCAGCTCGTCGCCAGCAAAATGAGACTTACTCACAAAACGATAGTGGTTTTGATGCTTCAAATAGCGGAGATGATCGTATTTATGATTTTAATAGTTCTGATTATACTGGAGATTACAGCGCTCAGCAACCTACTACAATGATGCCTTCATCTTCTAGTGTTGATAATGTTTCTGATAAACTTGCTTATAATTCTTCTTTAGAAATTCGTAATGCTCGCTTTGTCGATGATAATGAAGATAATTCATTAAACCGCAACGAACTTTGTAAGTTGATTTTTGAAGTTGTAAATACAGGAATAGAACCAGTTTATGATATTGTACCAACAGTTGTTGAGACCACAGGGAATAAGCATATATGGATTTCTCCAAGTATCCATATAGAGAAGATTAATCCAGGTAGAGGCATTCGCTATACCGCAATGATTAAGGCTGATGGAAAAATAAAAGAAGGTAATGCAAGATTTTGTGCTTCAGTAGTTCAAGGAAATAAGGCTATTTCCAAGGTTGTAGAATTCCATATTCCAACCACAAAATAAGTATTTTTATTGTAACAATAGATCATTATCCTGGCTACACATTTTGATATATAAAAGTTCTTCCATATATTAAGCTATTGTTTTATTTTCAGCTTATTAATTATGGAGGAACTTCTTTTTTTTAATTATATATAATCGCTACTCTACTTTTTTTACTAGCCTTTTTATATTTCCTGGAGGTAATTGTTGGGCTCGGTAATAAATAAATACTTGTTGCTATGCTTTTGCGTAACTATCTTCATCGTTGCTTTACGCATTTGCTACCCGTTGGCGGAATTAAATATAAATAATATATGAACAAATAGATGTGTATCATATTATTTATTTAGCTACTTAGTATCATCACTAGCTATAGTGCATACATCATGCTTTATTTTTCGTTCAATTAAAAAAAGTTCCTCCATATTTTGAGATAAGTCGTTGGGTTTCATGAAATTAACTATGGAGGAACTTTTTAAAAAGGTTTTATTTGGTTTCATCTGTGCTTGTACAAGCTACATGATGAGGAGATCCACTCGCTCTTAACATCGACAGATGGTATTATTCGTGTTAAATCTTTATTTCTGTTCTTTAGCATGACGAAAGATGGAAGAAGGCTTCGTCTGCCTCGAGGCGGATTATAGTCTGCCTTAAGGCCGATAATAGTCTGCCTCGAGGCAGACTTTCCATTAACTATGTTTTTGATACCTTATATATGCCTTCTTATCACTTAATAATGTCCATTTCAGAAATGGCATAAATCAGCTGACTTTAAAGCTATCTAACATTTCATGAGTTAGCACTCATGTAAAACAAAAAGTTCCTCCATAGTTAAGGTGTTGTATTTCAATTACTTAGTTTAAAAGATGGAGGAACTTTTTTAAATGTTTTTATTTTTTATATAGGGTGATATTGCGCCTATATTATCCATACGAAAATTAAGTAAACACTAAATTAATTCTACCAGCGTGTTTGCTAGCATTTAATATTCCTCTTTAAAGTGTGTGAGATAGCCCCTTATTGAGGATAATGCTGCCCCTAATAGAGGACTAAATACGTATTTTTTATGCTCTTGATGTCTGCTGATTGTATAGCAGTAATATTGTAAATACACTATGATAATTGCTAGATATACAGCTTACTAGTGGGATGATAGTTTGCTGTTAATTTCCCATCAGTACATTTGTGCTTATTTGGAAATCTGTTGCTTAAATCAAGAATACTGCTGCTACTTTTCCAAAATTTTTTTATTAAATGTTTCTATGGATTATTTAATCTAGAAAAGATCTTCGCCCCAGTTCTTTATCTTGTCAAAGACATTTCGCCAACTATTTGTCTTCTTTTCCTCTTTTTTCTCAGTCGTCTTTGATTGGGTATGATTAGCTATTGTTGGTTTAGCCTTGTTATCCTTAGTTTTAGGTTGAACAGTTTTCTTAGGAGTAACTTTGTGTTGCTTTGCCTGCTGTTCGATTTCTCGCTCTTTCCATTCGTCGATGAAGCTGTATCCTGCTTCAGCAACTTCGAAATCAACAAGCGGAAGTTCATATTCGTCAGAAGGTCGCATAGGTATTGGTGTGTCAATAACCTCGACCTTTACAGATGCCACTCCTTGAGCAAGCATACCAATTTCCTTGGCTGCGCCCCAGGAAAGATCAATAATCTTTCCTCTGCCAAAGGGTCCTCGGTCAGTAACCTTTACTACAACACTTTTGTCATTAGCAAGGTTGGTAACCTTAAGAAAAGTGCCAAAAGGATAAAAACGATGAGCACATGTAAGACTATCGTGATGAAGTTTCTCGCCGCTGGCAGTTTTCGCACCAGTAGCTTTTTTTGAATAATAGGTAGCCTTTCCTTTCTGATGCTGTTGCGCAAAATTCGGCAAAGCACATAATACCGCTATGACTAATAAAACAATTTTTATAAACTTCATAATCATTATTTGTCATTGGTAAAAAGGTTAAAGATTGATCGCTAAATCAGAAAATGACCAATGACAACTTTGCAAATATAGTATTTTTATCTTAAAAATGCAAGTAAATGACGGAAAATCAGTATCTTTGCGTTATAAACCAGAAGAAAATGGAAAATAAAATACCTCAGGAATGGAATAAATTCTACCTGAAAGATGTGTCATTTGTTAATCTCATGATGCGTCGAATTTATAATGTATTGATTGTTGCAAATCCTTATGATGCCTTTATGCTTGAGGACGATGGTCGCATAGAGGAGAAGATTTACAACGAATATATGGAACTTGGACTCCGCTATCCGCCAACCTTCACACAAGTTTCTACTACAGAAGAAGCTGCTAAGGTGTTGGAGTCTGTGGATGTTGACCTAGTAATTTGTATGCCTGGTAATGCCGACAATGATGCTTTTGATGTGGCACGCAGCATCAAGTGCGATTTTCCACAAATACCTTGTGTGGTACTTACCCCTTTCTCGCATGGTATTACCAAGCGTATGCAGAATGAGGATCTCAGTATTTTTGACTATGTATTCTGCTGGTTAGGAAATACTAATCTAATACTTTCTATTATCAAACTGATAGAGGACAGGATGAATATAGAACACGACATCGAGGAGGCAGGTGTTCAGATGATATTACTTGTCGAGGATAGTATTCGTTTCTATAGTAGTATTTTGCCGAATCTTTATAGCTATATTTTGAAGCAGAGTCAGAACTTTGCAACCGAAGCTCTAAATAAGCACGCAGCTACTCTCCGTATGCGAGGCCGTCCAAAGGTGATGCTTGCCAGAACTTATGAGGAGGCACTCGCAATTTATCATAAGTATAAGAACAACTGCTTAGGTATTATCAGCGATGTGCGATTCCCGATGCACAATGTAACTCCCGATGAGCCTTACGAAATTGGAAAGAAAATATCGGAGGAAAAGGACCCTGAGGCTGGACTCAAATTGTTAACAGCGATTCGTCAGGAAGACGAATATCTACCTCTTATCATGGAAAGTTCTGAGTCTGAAAACCGAAAGAAAGCCGAAGGGGGAGGTTTCTTGTTTGTTGATAAGAATTCGAAGAAACTAAATGTAGATCTTCGAAAGATGTTGGAGGAGCATATGGGCTTTGGTGATTTCATCTTTCGTGACCCTAGTACCCACGAGGAGATTCTTCGAGTTCACTCCCTCAAGGAACTTCAGGATAACATCTTTAAGATACCAAATGATTCTATGCTCTATCATGTTAGTAGGAATCATATGAGTAGATGGCTGTCGGCGAGAGCCATTTTTCCAGTGTCGGCTTTCTTGAAGAATGTAACCTGGCATAAATTACAGGATGTTGATGCCCACCGACAGATTATCTTTGATGCGATCGTACAGTATCGTCATATGAAGAATATCGGAGTTGTGGCTGTCTTCGATCGTATGAAATTTGATAAATATGCTCATTTTGCCCGCATAGGTGAGGGATCCTTGGGTGGAAAAGGCCGTGGTCTAGCATTTCTCGATAATGTTATCAAGCGTCATCCTGATTTCAATCAGTATGAGAATGCTCGTGTACAGATACCAAAGACCGTTGTTCTCTGTACCGACATCTTTGATGAGTTTATGGAGAGCAATAATCTCTATCAGATAGCCCTGAGTGATGCAAGTGATGAAGAAATACTGCAGCATTTTCTTAGAGCTCAGTTGCCTGACTCGTTGATTGCCGACTTTTTCACTTTCTTCGAGGCAACCCGAAGTCCGATTGCTATCCGATCTAGTTCCTTGCTCGAAGATAGTCATTATCAGCCATTTGCAGGAATCTATTCTACTTATATGATTCCTTATCTTGATGATAAGTATTTGATGCTGAAATTATTGGCGAGTGCTATTAAGGGAGTGTATGCTTCTGTTTACTATAAGGATTCAAAAGCTTACATGACCGCTACCAGCAATGTCATTGATCAAGAAAAAATGGCTGTGATTCTGCAGCAGGTGGTGGGTAAGGAGTATGGCGACCGTTTTTATCCAAATTTCAGTGGAGTACTTCGATCACTCAACTACTATCCTGTAGGTGATGAGACTGCAGAGGAAGGCATTGCCAGTCTTGCTGTCGGATTAGGAAAATATATTGTCGATGGCGGACAGACCCTTCGTGTATGTCCTTATCATCCCACTCAGGTGATGCAGACAAGTGAACTTGAAATAGCCCTCAGCGACACGCAGACTAGCTTTTATGCTCTCGACATGAAGCATTCCGAGGATGATATCAAGGTAGATGATGGATTTAATATCCTCAGAGTAAGAGTAAAACAAGGAGCCGGAGATGGCTCTTTAACCTATCTGGCTTCTACATTCGATCCTTATGATAATATGCTTCATCCCGGTGTTCAGGAGGTAGGCCGAAAGGTTATCACCTTTGATGGTGTTCTCAATCAGAAAGTATTCCCTCTTCCCGAAATACTTCAAATGTCGATGAAATATGGATCAGAGGCTATGCGACGCCCTGTGGAAATTGAGTTTGCCTGCAATTTGAACGATGATCGAACAGGAGAATTCTATCTACTCCAGATTCGTCCGATTGTTGATAGTAAGGAGATGTTGGAAGAAGACGTGAAGGCTGTTCCTGATGAGGAATGTTTGCTGCGTTCGCATAATTCATTAGGACATGGCATCAGTGAGGAAGTTCAAGATGTGGTTTATGTAAAATACGACGATAATTTCTCGGCGATGAACAACTTCTATGTTGCCGACGATGTAGAGCGTATCAACCGCAAGTTCCTGAATGAAAATAAAAACTATGTACTTATAGGACCAGGACGTTGGGGATCGAGCGACCAGTATTTGGGAGTACCTGTGAAATGGCCACATATAAGTGCAGCCAAGGTGATTGTGGAAGTTGCTCTGAAGAATTATCGGGTGGACCCAAGTCAGGGAACCCACTTCTTCCAGAACCTTACTAGTTTTGGAGTAGGCTATTTTACGATAGATACCAATCTCCCAGGAGAGGGTGGACTCATAAACAAAGCCTTACTCGACAGTATGCCTGCTGTAGAGGAAACAGAATATGTAAGGCATGTGAGATTTGAGAAGCCTCTGAAAATAATGATGGATGGCAAGAAACAAGAAGGTGCTATATTAGTTCCATAGACAAAAATTGATAATCATGAAGAACCGTAGTCAGAAATTCCATCGGATTGCGGTTCTTTATTTTTTCTATACCCATTACTTTCTTCACTTTCTCGGTAAGGGTTTCCACCATTTCGTAATCATAATCGCCGTCAATCACTTTCTGGATCACTTCCATTTGTCCAAAAGAAAGATTCTCTACTTCTGGATACATTGGTGTGTAATCCTTTCTTGCATAAAAGAACTCATCCAAAGACACGCGGATTTTCTTGTAGTCGGCAATCTTGATGACCATAGTTCCAGCAGCCAGGTCGCCGAAGCGCTGGGAATTCTTGGTAATCATAATAGGAATGATTCCGATACAGCTAAAGCCGATATCGATAAGTTCAAGAATCCAACGCATAAATAAATCACCAATGCCAGGTTGAGTTCCATCTTTCTTGACTACTCTGATCTTCATAATATATTTTCCAAGCGATTGTCCGTTATTGAAAGTTTCGCATAGGAAAGAGTAGAATGCAATAGGACAGAAAAAGACAATAAACTCAATAATATTTCCAATTGTAGAACTTGAAATCAAAAATCTAAATAGGAATAGCATTGATATGATATATATAGTTTGGACTATACTATCAATAATGCGTGCGAGAATACGGTTACCAATACCAGCTGGTGATTGGTCTATCTTCACAAATTGACTTGTTATAATATTAGATTGTGACATACTTCTTAGAAGATAATTTGTAATTTCTTTGCAAATATAATATAAAATTCTTACTTTTGTCCTTGATTTGCACAAAAATGGGATTAATCACATTGAATTACTGTGAAAGAGATAACTTTTATACGAAATAATATTGAAAAATGGCAAGCCACAGAAGAACTGCTAGAAGATATTTCATCAGTGAATCCTGATGAACTGGCAGATACCTATGTTGACTTGACAACTGACTTGTCTTTTGCCCAAACACATTATCCGAAATCCAGAATTACGATCTATTTAAATAATCTGGCTTCATCACTCCATAACAATCTATATAAGAACAAACAAGAGAAGTGGAGTCGTTTGATAACATTCTGGACACACGAGGTGCCTTTGACGATGTATGATAACCGCAACTTGCTAAGAGTGTCGATGCTCTTATTTGTTATTAGTTTTGTTATAGGCATTGTGTCACAACTATTGAATCCAGAATTTTGTCGTATTATTCTTTCTGATGCCTATGTGGATATGACACTTGAGAATATAGAAAATGGTGTCCCGATGGGTATTTATGGTTCAAAAGACGAATTGCCTATGTTTTTGGGTATAACCATAAACAATGTTGGTGTTTCGTTCCAAATGTTTGCTAAAGGGTTGTTGACTAGTATCGCAGTTGGAATATCGATTTTTAATAACTCCATAATGTTGGGGTGCTTTGAAACCTTATTTTATCAGCATGGTTTGTTGGGAGAATCTCTGCTTACTGTTTTTCAACATGGCACTCTTGAGATTTCTGCCTTGATAGTTTCGGGAGCTGCAGGATTGGCAATGGGTAATGGGTGGCTTTTCCCTGGAACTTATTCTCGTTTGGTTTCTTTCCAAAGAGGAGCAAAGCGAGGCCTTAAAATTATAGTGGGCTTAGTTCCCGTATTTATTTGTGCAGGTTTTATCGAGGGTTTTGTTACGCGTCATACCGAAACTCCAAATGCAATTCGAGTGATGGTTATAATTCTGTCGCTAATATTTATTATTGGATACTTTATAGTGTTACCTTATGTACGTCACAAACAATTAATACAAAAGGAAAATGATAACTAGAAAAATAAAATTTTACGAGGTTCGAACTTTTAGCGAGAAATTTAGCGATACTTTTGACTTTATCAATCAGAATTCAAAAGTTCTGATGAAGTATTTGTTTTATTCGATGATACCATTTGCTGTCATCTCAGGCTTTGGATTGGGATTTGTGGGGGATATGTATAGTCAGCTCTTTGGTAATATAAATAATCCTGATGCTTTCATCCAATCAATAGATGCCAATCCTATGTATAATTTGGGTATAGGATTGACTGCTTTACCTGGATATGTGAGTTATTTGATTCTTTATACTATGGTGTTTTCTCTTATTCAATTATATAATGATAGAGAGGAAGGATTAGAAGGTGTGGTGTTTAAGGATATACGACCATATTTCGATAGGAATATTTCAAAATTATTAATTTATGGTCTTGTGACAGTTGCCACTTTTATAGGAATATCTCTATTATGTCTGTTCTTTGGTGTTCTTATTTCTGGATTTTTATTAATACCACTTTTGTTTGGCATATTTATTTTTCTCGTATGCGGTCGACTTATTCTTCCTGCCTATATCTTTAGTGGTGAGTCTATTACGTCTTCTTACTCAAAAGGCTTATCCTATGGATGGAATACTTTTTGGGGAATGCTTGGGATGGGAATTGTCATAACTTTCTTATCCGATGTCTTAATGATCTTATTTGCTATTCCTTTCGAAATAGTAATAGGAGTAAAAGCCTTTTTACTGTCTAGTGATGCGGAAATGTCTACTTTAGCAACTGTTGGTTATTATATCTTCGGTTTCTTTATGGGAATCATGACAACTCTTGGTATGTATTTTGTAATCGTAATTAGTCTTGTTGCACTTTCTTACCAATATGGTCATACAGCAGAGTCACTTGATTCTGTTAGTATTGAGGATGATGTTGAGAACTTTGAGGAAAAGGGAAATATTTCAGATGAAGAAAAAGTAGCAGAAGAAATTAAGAAAGTGGAAGTTTACGCTAAAGAAAAGGAGGATCCTTATCGCTATATGCCGAAGTCTTCATCATCTGAAATTGATAATTTTGATAATCTCTGAAAAGAATGATAAATCCAGTTGACACGTTGAGTCTGAATCCTGCAATCATAAAAACATGGCAGGAAAATTCCGATTACGACTATAGTCGTGAACTGATGCCTCGGAAAACGAATTTCACAGAAAGGCTTTCTGAGCTGTTAAATAGAATTTTCTCCGTAGATTTGGGACTGGGAAAATTCTACGCAGACTATGGTGAGGTTATCTGGATAGTAGTTGCTATTATTGTTATTCTTCTTATAGTTCTCTTTATCTATAAGAAACATCCTGAATTCTTTGGATTTTCTCGAAAGACCACCGTTGATTATGATGTAACTGAAGATACTATTTATGGCGTGGATTTTTCCAATGAAATCAGAAAGGCTCTAGCATCTGAAAATTATCGTGAAGCAGTACGCCTCATCTATCTGCAGACTCTGAAATGGCTGAGTGATAATGGCAAGATAGATTGGCAAATCTACAAGACCCCAACACAGTACACTTATGAAGTTAAAACACAGGAATTCCGAATGTTCACAAACAACTTTCTGAAGATAAGGTTTGGAAATTTTAATGCAGATAGGCAACTGTGTGAGTGGATGCAAAACAGTCAGAAAAATATAGAGAGAGGAGGAGGTCAATGAAAGCAAATAAGATTTTTGTTTTAATCATTGTTCTCATTTTTGGCTTGGGTGTTTTGGTTCAAGTCACCGCTCCTCAACCATTTAATTGGGAACCTACCTATCATACTGAGGATAAAAATCCTTTTGGCTGTTATGTCTTTGATAGTGTCATGAAGCATACTATGTCAAAGGGGTATAGAGTCAGTAGAAAAACCATTTACCAGGAGAGTAGAGAAAATAAAGGAAAAGTCCAGAATTACATAATATGTCTAAATGAAGAACTAACGAAAGTTGATATTTCTGCATTAGCTAAATTAGCAAAGCAAGGCAGTCGTATTTTGCTAGCTTCTAATCGCTATATTACTGATAGTGCATACAAAAAAACTTTGCATGTTGGCTTTTATTATGTTCCTAGTCAGGATGTAAACTTAAGGAGTTTGGTTCTGAAGTCAGATTCTACAGAACTATTTGATACGTTGCAATGGAAGGGAAGAGGATTCCCTACGCAAAGTTATAGAATATATTCTTCGTTGGTTTCTTCTGATTTGGGCGTAGATTCGGGCTACCATGTTGATACATTGTTGTCTACTATGGTCACGCATTTGGACGATGAAATTGGAGTAGACACTGCAGTTTCATCTTATTCGGAAGCGTTAGGGTATGATAATTCCCAGGATTCCCAGGTAAGGGTTCTTGCGCCTCTACTTATTTCTGAGAAATATGGAAAAGGTGAGATTTTATATTGTGGAACACCATTGCTCTTTACCAATTATGGCATATTGGATAGTAGTACCCAGCACTTACTGATGCGAATGATGTCTTTGATGGGTGATAAACCATTGGTGAGAATAAATATGAAAGACTCAAATACAGAAGAACTTGATGGTACAGTCTCTCCATTAGATGAATTTTTGAAGCGCCCACCTCTTCGATGGGCTATTTACACATTTCTATTAGGAGTTCTTTTGTTCATGATTTTCACTGCTCGTCGACGTCAGAGAATCATCCCTGTCGTAGAGAAATCAGAAAACAAGTCACTTGAGTTCGTGAAGTTGATAGGATCAGTTTATTATCATCGAAAGGCAACAACCGATTTGGTCCAGAAAAAATATTCTTTCTTTGTAGATGAGATCTATAGACAGTTTGGATTGGATGTCCGTGATATAAAAGACGACGAGATTATCAGCCGTACTCTATCAGAAAAGAGTGGAATAGAAAAGAAAAAAATAGCAGCTTTCATCAAGGAACTTCGTTATGTGTCCTATTTGAAAACGGATATCACTAGTGACGAGATGAGAGACTATATAGATAAAATGAACAGAATATTAAAAGCAATCAGATAATGGAAGAACAAAGATTAGACTTGTCCGTATTTTCGGAAAAGATACAGAAAATTAGAGAGCAAATCTCTCAGGTGATAGTGGGGCAGGATGAGGCTGTAGACCTTATTCTTACTTGTATTCTTGCTAACGGTCATGTCTTGATTGAGGGCGTGCCTGGTGTTGCAAAGACTTTGCTTGCCCGTCTTGTATCAAAATTGATTAATGCTAAATTCAATAGAATTCAGTTTACCCCAGACTTGATGCCTAGTGATGTGTTGGGTACAAGTGTGTTCAATATGAAGAATACTGAGTTCGAGTTTCACAAAGGTCCGGTATTTGCTGATGTTGTTTTGGTGGATGAAATCAATCGTGCTCCAGCTAAAACCCAAGCAGCTTTGTTTGAGGTAATGGAGGAGCGTCAGGCTACGGTCGATGGATATACATATGCCATGGATGACATCTTCACAGTGATAGCAACACAGAATCCTGTAGAGCAAGAAGGAACTTATAAACTTCCAGAGGCGCAGCTCGACCGTTTTCTAATGAAAATTACGATGGGGTATCCATCCGTAGAAGAGGAAGTATCAATCTTGAGGCGCCATCAGGCTGTTTCTGAGTTTACAAAGTTAAAGGAAGTAGCTCCTGTTATAACCAAGGAAGAACTGATGTCACTTCGCGCAGAGTTAGAGCACGTAATTGTTGATGAGTCTTTGCTAAGATATATTGCACAGATAGTAGCACAGACAAGAGATAGTAAGGCCATTTATCTGGGAGCTTCTCCGCGTGCATCGGTAGCAATGTTACAGGCATCCAAGGCGTATGCCCTTCTGCAGGGACGAGATTTTGTTACCCCAGATGATATCAAGTTTGTTACCCCAAGTATACTTCAGCATCGTTTGGTGCTTAGTGCTGAGGCTGAGATGGATGGTTATACAACCACGAAAGTTGCCAAGCGCCTGATTGATAAAGTAGAAGTTCCGAAGTAATGTTTCTCACTTATCGTTTTTATTTCATTCTCATAGTTACAGTAGTCCTTCTTGCTGCCGGTTTGGCTATCCCACTGTTGTTCACGGTGGGTAAGGTACTTCTATTGCTGGTTTTCTTGGATTGGCTGCTGGAAAGTGTGCTGCTTTATTCCCAAAAGGGTATGGAAGCATCAAGGATAATGTCAAAGCGTTTTTCGAATGGTGACGAGAATGAGGTGAGAATTCGTGTGGAGAATAATTATTGGTTCCCCGTTAAGGTAGAGGTAATTGATGAGATTCCTGTAGCTTTTCAGCGACGGGATGTGCTTTTCTCATTATCCTTAAATAAACTTGAGGGAAAAAATATTCTCTACAAACTTCGACCTGTGAAGCGTGGTGTTTATTCTTTTGGAAAAATTCGTGTATTCACAAGTGTTGGACTGAAACTGGTACAACGACGGTTTACGCTTGGTGACGATTCGGATGTGAAGGTTTATCCTTCTTATCTGATGCTGAATAAGTATGAACTGCTTGCTATTAGCAATAACCTAACTGACCTTGGTATCAAACGAATCAGAAGAGCTGGTAACCAGACGGAGTTTGAGCAAATAAAGGATTATGTGTATGGAGATGACTATCGTACTATAAATTGGAAGGCAACTGCCCGCAGAAACCAATTGATGATAAACGTTTATCAAAGTGAACGATCACAGCATATCTTCAATGTAATTGATAAAGGAAGAGTGATGCAGCAGGCTTTCAATGGGATGACCTTGCTCGACTATGCTATCAATGCTTCTTTGGTGCTCAGTTATGTAGCGATGAATAAGGAGGATAAGGCTGGATTAGCAACGTTTAGTGGTAGTTTCGACTCCTTCCTTCCTGCTTCTTCACGCCCTGGACATCTTCAGAGTATTCTTGAGATGTTGTATAATCAGACCTCTAATTTCGGTGAAAGCGATTTCTCTGCAATGTCGGTTTACTTTAGCAAACTGGTAAGTAAGCGTTCGCTGGTGGTTCTTTATACTAACTTTTCTAATTTAGTGAGTATGAAGCGTCAGTTACCTTATCTCATTCAGTTGAGTCATCATCATCGTTTGTTGGTGGTATTCTTCCAGGATGACGAGTTAAAGTCATATTTGAAGGAGCAGCCTGAAACGACAGAAGAGTATTATCAGCATGTTATTGCTGAGAAGATGGCATGGGAACAGCGACTGATAGTTTCCACACTTCGTCAGCATGGCATATTCAGTTTGCTGACAACACCAGAAAACTTGTCAATAGATGTTATCAATAAGTATTTGGAGTTAAAGTCTCGCTATAACATTTCTTAGCTTGTAAATTCTTGCTAACTTTGCCGTATGGAAAATTTAGAGAGATATTACAAGGCTAAGGTGGATGTAATCGCCGCAGGTTTAGTGGCACTGAAGAGTAAATGTAAATGGTTTATCCTTGCAGAAATTGTCACTTTCCTATTGGCGATTCTTTTTATTTATTTGTATTTCACCCATACATTGGGCAGCAACTGGTGGCTGGTTTCTGTGGCCGCGATGTTGGTTTATGCTTGCGTGCGGAACTTGGATCGTAAGAATGATCGGCTGATTGCTGACCAATCTGCTCTCTTGAAAGTTTATGAAACAGAGTTGAAATATGTAGCTGGTGATTTCTCTTTATTGGATGATGGTGAGCGGTTCCTGGACATGAAACACGAGTTCTCCTACGATCTTGATGTTTTTGGAAAAGGTTCTCTTTATCATCGAATCTCCCGAATTGTTACCACGAGAGGTGGTAAGCGATTGGCCGAGATGCTTTCTTCTCTTAATCATTTTTCTTTCCAGCGAGTAGATGCAATTAATTATTTATCTACTCAAGAAGATTCCCTTGCTAAATTCAAGGCGGAAGGGGCACTTTGCATTGTTGATTCTGATAGTGTGGAAGAAGCAATGAAAAAGGTTTCAGGGTTGAAACTACCAGATTTTTTCTCCTCTCCAATTTCCTTTATCATCGGATGGGTGGATATCATTGGCTTTGTTGGAAGCATAGTTCTTTCGTATTTAGGACTGATAAACTCAGCACTTCCAACATGGTGGGGTGTTGCCAATTTTTTTGTTGTGTTCATGGGATGTATGGGCACGATTAAAAGAATGAATGATGTTGTCGGGAAACTAAAGGAACAATTACAGGCTTATATCCATTTGATAAATTTGATAATAGTACTTGAACTGCCTTCTGATAAGGAGAATGTTGCAGTAGTCAAACATATCCAAGTGATGTTAGATGGGGCGGAGTTGTCTTTTGCTAAGTTAAATGGTATTTTGCATAGTCTGGATAGCCGCAATAATATTGCTGGATTGTTATTGTTTAATATCTTTGGATTGAACGATTTGTTTCTTGTGAGAAAGTTTGCAAAGTGGCAATCCATGTATGTCGACAAGATGGGTGCGTGGATAGAAGCTGTTACCGAGATGGATGTGTTGGTTTCTATGGCGACTATGAAGTTTAATCATCCAGAGGCTGTTGAGGCTGAAGTTGTGGATGCTGATAAGTTGGTTTATGAGGCTAGAGGTGTCTATCATCCTTTCCTTGGAAAGAATGCCCGTAAAAACGATTTTACAATAGTTGATCATAATTATTATATTGTGACAGGAGCCAATATGGCCGGTAAGAGTACTTTCCTCCGTGCATTAGGTGTGAACTATATTTTGGCTATGAATGGATTGCCTGTATTTGCAGATAGTTTTAAGGTTAGCAGATTCCGTCTATTCTCGAGCATGAGAACTAACGATGACCTAACCCATGGCATTAGCTATTTCAATGCCGAACTGCTTCGGTTAAAGCAACTACTGAAGTATGTGGATAATTCTTCAGAAGAAAAAGAAAATGTTCCGACTCTGATAATCCTCGATGAAATTCTGAAGGGAACGAATTCTGTAGATAAACTAAATGGCAGTAGAATGTTCTTAGAGGCTATCAGTAAGAAAAATGTTTCGGGAGTAATCGCTACCCATGACTTGGAACTATCTAAAATGTCGGATGAACAGCCGTCTGTATTCCATAATTATTGCTTTGAGATAAAAGTGGGTGAACAGGTAACCTATGACTATCTGATAACCCCTGGAGTCGCTAGAAATCAGAATGCTACCTATCTTCTCAAACAGATTCTGGAAGGAAATAAATAAGGAGTGTGTACGAACACAGTGAAAATATCTTAAATACGAATTACATTTAATAAATAAAGTGTAAAATCTGCACTTTCAAGAGGGGAAAGTTTGGTGAAAACTGAATTAATACCTATCTTTGCAACGTGTTTTTCATAGTATTAGATTTAAGGTTAACAAGGTTGGTGTACAGCGGTACACCATTTTTTTTGCCTTTTTGTGAACAACACTAATATATTTTTATTATATTTGTACCAGTTTTGCAAAATAAAGAAGTAATCTGTTTCCTTATATATGAATCTATGAAGAGAGTTTTATCTGTAATTGTCTTTTCTTGTGCAGCTGTTGCAGCAATGGCGCAAAATTATCGAAATCCGATAATTCCAGGCTATCATCCAGACCCTAGTATTTGTAGGGTGGGCGATGATTTCTATTTGGTAAACTCTTCATTTGAGTATTTTCCAGGGGTGCCTATCTCCCACAGCAAGGATCTAGTTCATTGGGAACAAATAGGAAATGTTCTCGATCGTGATTCTCAATTACCTTTGAAGGGAACAAATTCCTGGTTGGGCATTTATGCGCCAACTATCCGGTATAACGATGGCACATATTATATGATTACCACCAACGTGGGTAATGGCGGAAACTTTTTGGTAACAGCCAAAGATCCAAAGGGGCCTTGGAGTGAACCTGTCTGGTTGCAGCAACAGGGCATCGATCCTTCGCTCTATTTTGAGAATGGAAAGTGCTATATGGTGAGCAATCCCGATAATACTATTATGCTATGTGAGATAGATCCTAAGACAGGAAAGCAGCTTACAGATAGCAAACCTCTTTGGCAAGGAACAGGTGGACGGTATCCTGAGGGACCGCATATCTACAAAAAAGATGGCTATTACTATCTTCTGATTTCAGAAGGAGGTACCGAACTGGCACATCATCTCACAATAGCGCGAAGCAAGAAAATTGATGGACCTTATAAAGGCAATCCTGATAACCCAATTCTAACCAACTGCAATATGAAAGGACAGTCGATGCAGATACAGGGTACGGGGCACGGCGATTTCGTGCAGGCTGCCGATGGCTCCTGGTGGATAGTGTTCTTGGCTTACCGCAATTATGGTGGCAGCTATCATCACCTGGGACGTGAGACTTATCTTGCTCCTGTTGTGTGGGAAAAAGGGAAATGGCCTGTTGTGAATGGAGGAAATCCTGTGGATACATTGATGTCGGCACGATTATTGCCTGAAGTGAAACTTACGAGGAGCCAGTCGATGACAACTTTCGAGAATGGAATGCTGGGACACGAGTGGATATATCTTCAGAATCCAATTAGGGAAAGCTATAAGTTTGCCAATAAGAAGTTGACATTGACCACCCATGGAACGTTGACAGATAATAATCAACCAACCTTTGTGGGGCGTCGACAGGAAAATGCCAGTATTCTTGCCGAAACCTGCATTGATCTGAAATCCATTTCAGAGCCTAGTGCGATGTCGGATGCATTATTCGGTCTTACTGTTTATCAAATCAATGATGGACATATCGACCTTTGTACAGATGGCTCCAAAGTGAAAGTGAAATGCCGGCTAAAGACATTGAGCGCAGATTGTGGTGAAGAACTCCTCCCGATAAAGGATGGGGCAGAGACTGGAAAATTGAAGTTAAGAATCACCAGTGATGGTAATAACTATCACTTTCTCTATGCTTGTGATAATGGTCCCTTTAAGGAGTTAAGCACTCAGAGTTGTACCCTTGTAAGTACTGAAACGGCAGGTGGATTCACAGGTGTGGTATTGGGAATGTATGCAGAAGGCAATACGAAGTCCCAGGCAGCGTTTGAATATTTTAATTACGAAGAAAAATAAATTTATTAAATTAAAAACATTTTATTATGAAAAAGTATTTGGCAGAAATGGTGGGCACAATGGTGCTCGTGTTAATGGGATGTGGCGCAGCTGTTTCCCTCGGTTGTGACAATGGCAATGTTGCCTCAGTGGTTGGAACCGCAATGGCTTTCGGTCTTGCTGTAGTTGGTATGGCTTATACCATTGGCGGTATCTCTGGATGCCACATCAATCCAGCTATCACACTTGGTGTATTCCTCAGCGGACGTATGAATGCTAAGGATGCAGGTATGTATATGCTTTTCCAGGTAATTGGTGCAGTGATTGGTGCAGCTGTCTTGTTTGGAATTACTTCAAGCACAGGTATGGTTGGTACAGGAGCTAATGATCTTCAGGCATTTGGCGATGGCACAATAACAACAATGGGCGGTCTTTTGGCAGAGATCTTCTTTACTTGTGTATTTGTTCTTGTAGTACTTGGCGCTACAGCAAAAACTAATGGCGCAACCAATAACTTTGCAGGATTGGCAATCGGCTTGTCACTGATTCTTGTTCATTTGGCTTGTATCCGCTATACAGGAACTTCTGTAAATCCAGCACGTTCAATCGGTCCTGCTTTGTTCCAGGGTGGAACTGCACTTACCAATCTTTGGATTTTCATCGTAGGTCCATTCGTAGGTGGTGCTCTTGCAGCAGGCATCTGGAAAGTGATAGATCCTGAGACAAAATAAAAATCGACTTATACAGAATGCCGGTCAAGCTTATTGCTATTTTGTAAAGTGAAACTAGCAAAAAAGCTTGGCCAGCTTTTTATTTATTTCGGTTTAAAACTTTTTAGCGGTTTTGCACCACTAAAATGTATTCATTCGTTTGTAAAAGACGAAAGAATTTTCTATATTTGCATTCGTTATGATCAAATGAAAAACTATTCAATTTTAAAAACATATTAATTATGGCAGTAAATTTTAAGGAGTTAGGCTTGGTAAACACACGTGATATGTTTAAGAGAGCCGTAAGTGGTGGTTATGCTATTCCAGCATTCAACTTCAATAATCTTGAGCAGTTGCAGGCAATTATTCAGGCTTCTTCAGAGTTGAAGTCACCAGTTATCCTTCAGGTTTCTAAGGGTGCTCGTAACTATGCTAATTCAACATTGCTTCGCTACATGGCAGAAGGTGCAGTAGCTTATGCTAAGGAGTTGGGTTGCAGCCATCCTGAGATCGTTCTCCACCTCGATCATGGAGATAGCTTCGAGCTCGTTAAGGATTGTGTAGATATGGGCTTCTCTTCTGTAATGATCGATGCATCTTCTAAGTCTTTCGAGGAGAATATCGCTTTGACAAAGAAGTGTGTAGAGTATGCACATCAGTTCGACGTTACTGTTGAGGCTGAGCTCGGCGTTCTCGCAGGTGTTGAGGATGAGGTTGTAGCTGAGGAGTCTCACTATACAAAGCCAGAGGAAGTTATCGAGTTCGCTCAGCGTTCAGGTTGCGATAGCCTCGCTATCTCTATCGGTACTTCTCACGGTGCTTATAAGTTCAAGCCAGAGCAGTGCACAGTTGACCCTAAGACTGGTCGCTTGGTTCCTCCTCCATTGGCATTCGACGTTCTCGCAGAGATCGAGGAGAAGCTTCCTGGTTTCCCAATCGTTCTTCACGGTTCTTCTTCAGTTCCACAGAACTATGTTGATATCATCAACCAGTATGGTGGTAAGTTGCCAAACGCAGTAGGTATCCCTGAGGAGCAGCTTCGCAAGGCTTCTAAGAGTGCTGTTTGCAAGATCAATATCGACTCTGACTCTCGTCTTGCTTACACTGCAGGTGTTCGTGAGACATTGGCTAAGAACCCAGATATGTTCGACCCACGTGGTTATGGCAAGGTTGCTCGTGCTTATATGAAGGATATGTACGAGGAGAAGATCAAGGACGTTCTTGGTTCTGACAACAAGCTTGCTCAGCTCGACTAATCGAAATCAATCTTAGTGATTTAAAGTGAAATAGGCGGAATCCTTATCAAAGGGTTCCGCTTTTTCTGTTAATGGCATAGGAATTTATGACTGTGCGAGTATTGATATAAGTGTAATTGAGTGGACTTGTATAATGTGAAACGACCGTTTGATGTAATGTGAAACGGTCGTTTGACATTATATGAAACGGTCGTTTCATATTACATCAAACGGTCGTTTCACATTGTTTATGTTTGCTTATTTTATAATAAAAGCCCTATAAACGGTGGGTTTATAGGGCTGTTGTTTATGATAGAAAGATTTCTTCTATGATTTGTAGAGTGCTTTGAAAGCCTTCGGCAGATACTGGATGATGTCACTGGCGATTAAACTTTCCTTGCCCATTTCCTTAGCAGCGAGGTCGCCTGCAAGGCCATGGATATACATGCCAAGTCTACTTGCGTCAGCCTGGTTGTAGCCGCGGGCGAGTAATCCTGTAATAATACCAGTTAGCACATCACCACTTCCGGCTGTTGCCATACCACTATTACCGGTTGGGTTGAATTCCACGTGTCCGTCAGGGAAACATAGTGCAGAATAATGTCCCTTCAGAATGATATAAGCTTGAAGATGCTCAGCCAGTTCTCTTGCCTTTGTCAGACGATCATAGCTGTCGTTGCAAGTCGTTCCGGCAAGTCGGTCGAATTCTCTAGGGTGGGGAGTCATGATGATTCCACCAGGAAGCTGCTGCATCCAGGCACGATGATTGCCTAGGATGTTGAGAGCATCGGCATCAAGCACCATCGGACATTGGGTTCTTCTAATCTGTGCGATGAGAGCGATAGCTGTGCTTTCCTGCTGGCCAATTCCTGGTCCCATACCTACTGCATCATATTCCTCTGTCTCAATAGGTTGTGAGAAAGTTGCATCCTCACGGTCCATTATCAGGACTGCCTCTGGTGCGGATATCTGCAGAATATTGTAGTTGAGTTTTGGAATTACTGTGGTAACCTTACCTGCTCCCGAGCGCATACAAGCTTTTGTGGCGAGAACTGCTGCTCCCGACATGCCATAGCTGCCTGCGATGAGCATGGCGTTTCCCATACTTCCCTTATGCGCAAAGTCTGATCTTTCCAGAAGAAGTTGGCTTATATCCTCCTTCTCCAGGATGCGGTAGGTGCAGTCGGTTTGCTGGATAAATTCCTTAGCCAACTGAATGTCGAGAATCTTTATACGGCCAATGAAGTGCTGGCAATCCATAAGGAGCATCGAAAGCTTCTTCTGTTGGAGTGTCAAGGTGAGTTCTGCCTTGATAATGTTGGCACGGATATTGTTCGTGTTATCCTCGCACATCAGTCCAGAAGGGATATCAATGCTAACAACATGGGCAGGCGATTGGTTTATGTATTTCACCAAAGAGGCGAAACCACCACCCAGAGGCTTGTTAAGGCCACTGCCGAAAAGTCCATCGATGATAACCATGTCTTCACTCAAAACAGGAGGGTCGAAATTCAAGGTTACCTCAGTGAACTTTACTTTATTCTGTGATATTAACTTTTGTTTGTTTGCCTCGCAGTCTTCCGACAGTTGGCTGTGGATATTAAAAAGATAAGTATTGACATTATATCCGTCGTCGGCAAGTAATCTTGACATGGCGAGAGCATCCCCACCATTATTGCCAGGGCCGGCAAATACGATGATAGGCGTATTTGCGGTCCATTCTTCCTCAAAGGATCGGGTGAGTGCATGTGCCGCTCTTTCCATCAAATTCAATGACGAAATTGGCTCATGCTCTATAGTATATTTGTCTAGCTCATGTATCTGAGCACTCGTAAAAATCTTCATACGAATGCAAAAATACGAAATTAAACCTAATCTATAGCCATAGTTTGCCATATTTTTAGTAATTTTGCACGAAATATCAAGCAATTAAAAAATAAATGGATAAAGTTAAGATTAAGGATTTGACGTTTAAAACGTTCATTCCAGAAGAAGAGATCAAAAAGCATGTAAAGGAAGTTGCTGACAAGATCAATCGTGATATGGCTGGCAAGAATCCTTTGTTGCTCGCCGTACTGAACGGCTCATTTATTTTCGCAGCCGACTTGATGCGCTACATCACTATCCCTTGCGAAATCTCGTTTGTAAAGCTTGCTTCTTATCAGGGCACCACATCAACAGGTAAGATCAAGGAAGTGATTGGCCTGAATGAGGACCTTGCTGGACGCACGGTTGTAATTGTAGAGGATATCGTTGATACTGGTTTCACAATGAAGCGTATGGTGGAGAGCCTCGGTACTCGTAATCCTGAGTCAATTCACATCTGCACACTTCTGGTAAAGCCAGGTAAACTTCAGGTGCCTTTGGATATCGAATACTGCGCAATGGAAATTCCAAATGACTTTATCGTGGGTTATGGTCTTGACTATGATCAGCAGGGACGTAATCTCCGCGACATTTATACTTTAGACAAAGAAAGCGAATAAGAGATAAACTACTTAAACTATTATATTGAAAAGATGAAAAATATCGTAATTTTCGGAGCTCCGGGTGCAGGAAAGGGTACTCAGAGCGACAAGATGATTGAGAAGTATGGCCTTGGTCATATTTCTACAGGTGATGTATTGCGCGATCAGATTAAGAAAGGCACAGAGTTGGGTAACACAGCTAAGGGATTCATTGACAATGGACAGTTGATTCCTGATGAACTCATGATTGACATTCTCGCTGATGTTTACGACTCATTCGGCAAGGAGCATAAGGGCGTTATCTTTGATGGTTTCCCTCGTACAACCCCTCAGGCTGAGGCTCTCAAGAAAATGCTTGCTGAGCGTGGTCACAAGGTGGCTGCTATGATCGAGCTCTCTGTTCCTGAGGATGAACTGATGGTTCGTTTGATTAATCGTGGCAAAGTAAGTGGACGTTCTGATGACAATGAGGAGACAATCCGCAAGCGTCTCAATGTTTACAACACTCAGACCTCTCCACTTATCGACTGGTATGAGAAGGAGGGCATTCATCATCATGTAGAGGGATTGGGTACTGTAGAGGATATCTTCAGCCGTATCTCTGCTGTGATTGATGCACTCGACTAAAATACTATTGAAGAATTGAAATAATGAGGGATTGGACATCAGGTTCAACCATTTCATTATTTCAATTCTTGTTTTTTAATAATTATTATTTCATTAATTCATTATTTGAATAACATTTATGGCAGAAAGTAATTTTGTTGACTATGTGAAGATTCATTGCCGCTCAGGCAAAGGTGGCAAGGGCTCTATGCATCTGCGCCATGTGAAGTATCAGCCAAATGGTGGTCCTGATGGTGGTGATGGTGGACATGGAGGAAGTATTTATCTGCGTGGAAATCATAATTACTGGACGCTGCTTCACTTGAAATATCAGCGCCACGTTTTCGCTGAACATGGTGGAAATGGTGGTCGCGACAAGTGCCATGGTACGGATGGTAAGGATGTTTATATCGATGTTCCATGTGGTACTGTGGTATATAATGCCGAAACAGGAAAATATGTCTGTGATGTCACTTATGATGGACAGACAGTATTGCTTCTGAAGGGTGGTAGAGGAGGCTTGGGTAATTTCCAGTTCCGTACTTCTACTAATCAGGCTCCTCGCTATGCACAGCCGGGTGAGCCTATGCAGGAGATGACCGTTATCATGGAGTTGAAGCTTCTTGCTGATGTCGGTCTGGTAGGTTTCCCTAATGCAGGTAAGTCTACTTTGGTCTCAGCATTCTCAAGTGCCCGTCCAAAGATTGCCAATTATCCTTTTACCACTTTAGAGCCTTCTTTGGGAATTGTTTCCTATCACGATCATAAGTCATTCGTGATGGCAGATATTCCTGGTATTATAGAGGGTGCCAGTGAGGGAAAGGGTCTTGGCCTTCGCTTCCTTCGCCACATCGAGCGTAACTCCTTGCTGCTTTTTATGGTTCCAGGTGATACTGATGATATCAAGAAGGAATATGAAGTGCTTTTAAATGAGCTGAAGAAGTTTAATCCAGAGTTGCTTGATAAGCATCGTGTGCTGGCTGTAACTAAGTGTGATTTGCTTGATGAAGAATTGATGGAGATGCTTCGTGAGACATTACCTCAGGATCTTCCTGTAGTATTTATCTCGTCAGTAACTGGCCTCGGTCTTGAAGATTTGAAGGATGTGCTTTGGAAGGAACTCAATAGCGAAAGCAATAAGTTGCAGGAAATCACAGCCGAGGATACCCTTGTGCACCGTGATAAGGATATGAGCAAGTTCCAGGCTGAACTTGAGGATGAGGATGCTGATGATGATATCGAATATCTAGATGCAGAAGATGTGGATGATCTTGATGATCTGGATGATTTCGAATATGTCGATTAATTATGAAACCCATTTTACATGAATATTCTATAGCCGATAATGTTTTTGCTTTCTCTTCTACCCGAAAGGGCGGAGTGAGCGAAGGCAATTACGGTGAATTCAATATTAATACTTTCTGTGGAGACAGTTTGGAGCATACTGCAGCCAATCGTCAATTCCTTGCAGATGAACTTGGGATAGGGGCGGATGATATTATTCTGCCTCACCAAGTACATGGGGTAGAGTGTCGTTTGGTCTCTAAGGAGATGCAGGCCTTTTCCACAGAAACCCGCATCAAACTGCTGAATAATGTTGATGCAGTTATTACAGACCAGCTAAATATCTGTATTGGAGTATCTACTGCCGACTGCATACCTGTTCTCTTATATGATGCGAAGCACCATGCAGCAGCTGCGATTCATGCAGGTTGGCGTGGAACTGTAGCCGGTATTGTGAGAAAGTGTGTTGTTGAGATGCACCAATGCTTTGACACAGATCCTGCTGATTTGAAAGCGGTAATCGGTCCTGGTATCTCACTTGAGAGGTTTGAGGTGGGCCAGGAAGTTTACGACCAGTTTGCTCAGGCAGGTTTTGATATGGACCGAATTGCTAGAATGTATGCCAAATGGCATATTGATTTGCCCTTGTGCAATCAGCTTCAATTACAACAGACGGGAATAAAGTACGAGAATATAGAAATGTCGGGGATCTGTACCCATACTCAGTCGGATGAGTATTTTTCAGCGAGAAAATTAGGAATAAATTCCGGTAGAATATATACTGGAATCATTTTAAAATAATAATTCAATAACCTATTGTCCATGATTAACTTAAGGAAGTTGGTCCTGGGGGCTGTAGTTGTCGTGACGACATCGGCTTTTGCGCCTTCGAAGGATGTTTTTTCTGCTGCCGAACAGCAGCAGGTCAGCATAGAGACTCCTGGTTTGTTTGACCGGAGCAACGCATTTAATGTAGATTTCTCCATCTTCAATAATGACGAATATGCCTTTCCGCTACCTGTTGGTAAGGCTTCTGTGATGAAGAATGGTATAGTTAGAATAACGACTAAGAAAGGTGATAATGTTAAGGCCATGTTTGGTGGTGTTGTAAGATTGTCACGAAAGACTCCCTCTCAGGGAAATGTGGTCGTAATTCGTCATAATAATGGTTTGGAAACGGTATATGCCAACAATACCGAGAATCTGGTTAAGGTGGGACAGCACGTCTCTGCTGGACAGACTATTGCTATCGTTGGAACCAAAGATGGTGAAACCTATTGCGAGTTTGCCATTATGGTGAATGGTGGTCGAATCAATCCAAATACAATTTTTGAAATAAAAAGCCATAACCTTCGTCGACAGACAGTTCTGTTCAAGAAGGCTGATGACCATATTGACGTTTCTGTAGTGGGCAAGGCTTCCGAAAACAAGAAAGGTAGTAAGAAGAATACCATCGCTTCACTAGATCCTGAGGATGCGGACGATCCGTTCTTGCATTCGTCAACTTTCGAATTGGATCTTGAGGGCTTGGAGCAGGAACATTGGGCTTATCCGTTGCCTGGTGCTCATGTGATAAGTCCTTATGGTGGAAGAAGAGGCCATGGTGGTGTTGATTTGAAAACCAAGCCAAATGATAATATTGTTGCAGCTTTTGATGGCGAGGTAACTTTGTCGGGACCTCATTACGGTTATGGTAACTGTATTACTATAAAGCATGCCTTTGGTTTTGAGACTCTTTACAGTCATCAGTCTCGTAATCTGGTTAAGAAAGG
This sequence comes from uncultured Prevotella sp., assembly GCA_905236815.1. Classification (GTDB taxonomy): domain Bacteria; phylum Bacteroidota; class Bacteroidia; order Bacteroidales; family Bacteroidaceae; genus Prevotella. The sequence continues at coordinate 26,060 of CAJOPE010000089.1, forward strand.
AGACAAGGTTAAGGCAGGACAAGTAATTGGTCTTACAGGACGAACAGGACGAGCCACTACAGAACATTTACACTTTGAGGTGTATTTCAAGGGGCATCGACTTAATCCAAATTTATTATTCGATCATACAGAACATCAGCTACAGCGAGTTACGCTTACCTTGAAGAATGGGGGCGGAGTAACTTCGACTAAGCATAGAGAACAATAAAAAATATCCCTTCGTAGCTACGAACTTTCAAAGAAAGTAAGCAATGCTACGAAGGGATAATTGTTTTATCAGAAAATACGATTACTTCTTATGTTGAGAACGACGGTTAGCTCTCTGCTGACGGTATTTTGCCTTTTGCTTAGCAGAACCGCTGCCATGAGCACCTGTAATGTATTTCTTCTTTTTGGCTTTGGTTTTTACTTTATCGTCTTCCTTTTTTGGACCCTTAGGACCACCTTTGAAGACCATACCCTGTTCTAGAACTCTTTCAAAATCATCTGCCATATTTAAATATATTGATTAATGGTGGAATAGTCTCACGCCAGTCATTGCCATAGCAATGTTGTATTTATCGCAAGTCTCGATAACATTATCATCACGGATAGAACCACCAGCCTGTGCAATGTATTCAACACCACTCTTGTGTGCACGCTCGATATTGTCGCCGAATGGGAAGAAAGCATCAGAACCTACAGAAACCTTTGTGTTCTGTGCAATCCATTCTTTCTGCTCCTCACGTGTAAATGGTGCAGGCTGCTCTGTGAAGAAGTTCTGCCAAGCGCCATCACGAAGAACATCGTCGCATTCCTCAGAAAGATATACATTGATAGCGTTGTCACGATCTGCACGACGAATCTTCTCCTTGAAAGGCAATGAGAGTACCTTTGGACTCTGACGCATCCACCATTCGTCGGCTTTGCTACCTGCAAGACGAGTACAGTGTACACGGCTTTGCTGACCAGCACCAATACCGATAGCCTGACCATCCTTAACATAACATACAGAGTTACTCTGTGTATATTTCAAGGTGATGAGTGCAATCTTCAAGTCACGAAGAGCCTCTTCGGTGAAAGTCTTGTTCTTTGTAGGGATATTCTCGAACAATGCAGCATCATTAAGGTTGATTTCATTGCGGCCCTGTTCGAAAGTAATTCCGAATACCTGTTTGTGCTCAATAGGCTCTGGCTTGTAGTTAGGATCGATCTTGATGACATTGTAAGTTCCCTTACGCTTTTCCTTTAGAATTTCAAGAGCTTCTGGAGTGTAGTCAGGAGCGATAACACCATCAGATACCTCACGCTTGATAAGGAGAGCAGTCTCCTTGTCGCAGGTGTCGCTAAGGGCACAGAAATCACCATAAGAACACATACGGTCGGCACCACGGGCACGAGCATAGGCATTTGCCAATGGAGTGAGTTCGAAATCAATGTCGTCGACAAAATAAATTTTCTTGAGTGTGTCGCTCATAGGAAGTCCCACAGCAGCACCTGCAGGAGAAACGTGCTTGAAACTAGCTGCAGCTGGAAGGCCAGTAGCTTCTTTCAGTTCTTTAACAAGTTGCCAACTGTTGAGGGCATCGAGAAAATTAATGTAGCCAGGACGGCCATTCAATACTTCTACAGGAAGCTCGCCGTTTTCCATATAGATACGGGCAGGCTTCTGGTTCGGATTACATCCGTACTTTAAAGCTAATTCTTTCATTATTGGAGATAATAAATAAAATCTTTGTGCAAAGATACTAAAAAGTTTGTTGTTTTTCGTTTTTATATTCTCCTTTTTAGTATATTTGCACTGATTTTCTAAGTGTTAGTGTTATGAAAAGGGATTTTAAACTTAAGATGCATTCTTTACATCTTAACAAATTGTCACCAGAGGCAAAAGATCGTATTGCTCTTCTCGCTGGATTTCAGAACTGGAAAGACTTCAAGGAAGCTGTTCATGGAGAAGAGGATGGGCAAATTAATTATGAAACAGAGTAATTAGAATTACTGAAATTAAAAAGAGGTTTTGCTCGAAAGCAAAACCTCTTTTTATTTCTTGTAAGGATAATCGTGAGATTACTCTGCTGTTGTTGTAACAACCTTCTTCTCTGCGATACGAGCCTTCTTACCGGTAAGGTTACGGAGGTAGTACAATTTAGCACGACGTACTTTACCACGCTTGTTAACCTCGATAGAATCGATGCTAGGTGACTCGATAGGGAAGATACGCTCAACGCCTACTGTTCCAGACATCTTACGAACAGTGAAACGCTTCTTGTCACCATGACCAGAAATCTTGATGACTACACCACGATACAGCTGAATACGCTGCTTGTTACCCTCGACGATTTTGTAAGCGACAGTGATAGTATCACCAGATTTGAACTCAGGGAACTTCTTGCCGGTTGCAAATGCTTCTTCAGCAACTTTAATTAAATCCATTTTTGTTTGATAATTAAATATTGTTTGTCGTTCCAACCCAACATGGCTCGTAACTCTTCTACTGCCAGCGGTTAGGCCGAAAAGCGGTGCAAAGTTACAAACTTTAATTCATTTATGGCACACCTATCTTTATATTTTTCGGTTTTTAACACTATTTCTTGCAAAATCGAGTTTAAATAACTAACTTTGCATCAACAAATTAAGGTATTATGAACATAAAAGCTGTAGTGGCACTTTGTTCAGTTGCATTGATTGGCACCTCTTGTGCCTCTCATTATCAGCTGACAAATGTCAATCGTACGAGATTATTGATCGACAATAGGTATGATGTGCATCCTGATGCTGAGGCGTTGGATTTCCTTAAACCATATAAGGAAAAAGTTGATTCTATTATGAGCCCTGTTGTTGGCTCAATTGCACGTGACATGGCGGTTTATTCTCCTGAAAGTGAATTGTCTAATTTGCTTTCTGATATTTTAGTATGGGGAGGTAGGAATTATAATGAACATCCGGATTTTGCTGTTTATAACTTGGGTGGAATTCGTGCTTCTTTTTCAAAGGGTGTTATTACTTATGGCAATATTCTTGAAGTTGCTCCTTTTGAAAACAAAATTTGTTTTCTTACTTTGTCTGGTGAAAAAGTACTTGAGCTTTTTAGCGAATTTGTTCGTCAGGGAGGTCAGGGTGTGAGTCATGGCGTGAACGTAGTTGCTTCTAAGGATGGTAAGCTGATTAGTGCAAAAATTCATGGTAAGGAGGTTGATCCTAATGGTAGTTATCGTATTGCTACTATTGATTATCTAGCTCATGGCAATGACCATTTAGATGCCTTTAAAGCTAAAACCGATTTTGTATCTCCTCAGGATGTTAGTAATAATGTTAGATTCATTATCATGAATTATTTTAAAGAGAAAGCTGCTCAAGGTGAAGCTGTTGACTCCAATGTTGAAGGACGCTTTATTATTAAATAGATTATGATGAGAAAATATATTTATTCCATTTTTTTTGTTGCATCGATTTTCGCAGGTTGTAGTTCAGCTAAAGAATTAACAGTCCTGCATACAAATGATACCCATAGCCAAATTCTGCCTTTTAGTAAGAATTTGGCGGATACTATGATAGCTGATCGTGGCGGCTTTATTAGAAGAATTAATATGTTAAAGCAGGAACGTGCTGCTGATCCTGAACTTTTATTGTTTGATAGCGGAGATTTTTCACAGGGTTCTACTTATTATTCAATGTATAAGGGGGATGTGGAAACTGGCTTGATGAATATGATGCATTATGATGCAGGAACCATTGGCAACCACGAATTTGATTTCGGATTGGATAATATGGCCAGACTTTTCAAAAAGTTGAATTTTCCTATTGTCTGCTCTAATTATGATTTCACTGGTACTTCTTTGGAAGGTGTTGTAAAACCTTATACCATTCTTCACCGAAAGGGACTGAAAATAGGTGTTTTTGCTCTTTGTACAAAGATGGATGGTTTGGTTGATAAGAAGAATTATCTAACCGTTAAGTTTCTTGATCCAGTTACTGTTGGTAATAAGATGGCATCTTTTTTACGAAATGAAGAAAAATGTGATTTGGTAATTTGTCTATCTCATTTAGGTTGGGATATACCCGGCTTTAGTGATGAGGAAATGATAGCTGAGAGCAAAAATATTGATTTAGTTTTAGGAGGACACTCACATTCTAACATGGTTGACCTTACATTGGTAAAAGATGCTGATGGAAAGAAGGTAGCTGTTGATCAGAATGGAAAATCTGGTGTCTATATTGGAAAGCTTAAATTAGAATTTAAGAAATAATTCTCGATAACTAGTTATAAATGGTAGTCTTTACTTATTCAAAATAGAAAGTAAGGGCTACCATTTTTGTATGTGCTTCCCTTGCAGAAAGGGTATAAGGAAGCATGCTTTTATTTCTTATTTGGTTAGCATGATTTGAGTCATAGGCATTTGTCAGACCATACATAAATTTTAGTTCAGGTCTTAATTTAAAGTATGGAAGATAAAAATCACACCCTATTCCAATCTCAAAGAATGAATCAAATCCTTTTAGCTTCATATAGGCATCATCTGAGCCGCTGAGATTTATCATTGGCACTACACCTGCCATAATATATGGACGATGATTGTTAAAGCGTTCTGCAGCAAATATAAGGTCAAATGATGTTGCAAAGTATGAGGTCTTTAAGTCTTGTGTTTCGTAACTATCATTTCCATTTGAATCCTTGTTCGTATAGTTGTGAAAAGTGAGGTGATGATTTCCGAAATACATTGTAGGTGCAACTCTGAATTGAAAACTTTCATTGAGTCTGAATTCTGCCAATACTCCTACCGTAAATCCTGGTTCCCACCTGTCTTGATCACATGTAATTGTTGATGATTGTTCTATACCATTCTCATCAGTATAAGTGATTGGGCCTGCATTAATGAATTCAATATCCTGATAATGAAATCCGGCAATGACTCCAAAGTGAATTGGTCGCAAATCTGTATAAGGACGGTTTTGAACTGTCCTTTCCTGTGCTTGTATGCAATTATAACTTGCACACGATAATATTATCAGGTAAATTATTCTTCTCATCGTTTTTAATAACGTTAAAAAATAGTCCATATTGTGTTGCTTAATTTGAGAAATTGTGATGGCTATTTTTACTTTGTACAAATAATTAAAAAAAACATACCCATTTCTAGGTATTTAAAATATTATATGTATCTTTGCAATGTACAAAAGTAGATAATCTACTAAATACAGATTATTCAAAAACATTATAAATTTAAATTCTAAAAATTATGGCATACGTAATTGGTGATGACTGTATCGCATGTGGTACATGTATCGATGAGTGCCCATCAGGCGCTATCTCTGAGGGTGAAAAGTATTCTATCAACCCTGATGTTTGCACAGAGTGCGGCACATGTGCTGATGTTTGTCCTAACGAGGCAATCAGTCTTCCTTAATTATTAAGGAAATACTTTTTAGTTACATAAAACAAATTGAGCGACTTCTTTGGAAGCCGCTCTTTTTGTTTATAATGATTTCGAAAATTATGTATATACTAAAAAAGGTGGAAGATTACTTCCACCTTTTAATTATTGAGTTAAATGTAATTTCAATATTATTGTGCTGGCTGATCTAGACCAAGAGCTTGCTTAGCAATTTTGTTTTCTGGGTCAAGTTTCAACACTTCCTCAAAGTAAGGCTTTGCAGAATCCAAGTCCTTCTTTGCAGCCCAAAGGAGATAACCAATACCAAAGTTAGAAGTCTTGTAAGAATACTGCTCATTTGCATCCATTGATTCTTTAGTCTTCAATTCGTCTACGCACTTTTTGTAGTACTCAATTGCAGTATCGTCAAGGTCTTCCAAACGGAAAGCTTCATCACCAATCTTAAAGTTTGCGTAATATGCAACTGTAGGGTATTTGGTTGCCATCTTTGTGTAAACATCGATAACTTTCTGGAAGTTTGCAGTCTTGTCTTCCTTCTTTCCCTTCTTTGTCTTCTGAACGAAGATGTCTGCTACTTTAGAGTAGTCAGAAGGGGTAGCATCTGGGTTATTCTCCATGTATTTCTGACTGCATTCCAAAGCCTTATCCTCTTCACCCATCTCAGTGAAAGTTTCTGCCATGTACTGGAATGGCTTGTAGTCCTTTCCATCCATCTCGAATGCTTTCTGGAACTGTGCAATAGCTTCTGTATACTGCTTGTCACCCTTAAGAGCTAATCCATAATAGGTGAAGTCGCGAGCTGTTTTCTCAATGGAATCAGTTGCCATAAGAGTCTTTGCATTAGCTACAGCTTGTTCGAAATTCTTTGTATCTGTAGCTGCCCACATACCGATACGGTAATAGGTTGCATTTCTAGGGAACTTGTTGATACCATAATTTACAAGGTCAAGACTCTTATCCTTCTGGTTTACAAAGTAAGCAGAAAGTGCATACTCCATAAGGTAATATTCACTTAACTGATCCTTATTTGCCTGATCGAAATATTCTACAGCTTTGTCATATTTTCCTGCGCTATAGAAATTGTTTGCAGTCTCAGCCTCTACAGGAAAATCTGGTCTCATTGCTTTCAGTTCGCGAAGAGCTTTCTCTGATTCTTCTGGGCTGATTTTGCGGTATACATTTGCATAGCTCATATAACCCTGAGGATTGTTAGGATCCATAGTCATACACTGCTGATACCACTGAGCAGCATTACCACCATCATCCTTCATTGCAGCAACGTCACCTAAAAGAATGTAAGCATCACCGTAATTCTTAAACTTGCTGATAACAGAGTTACCAACTTCATTAGCCTGGTCATAGAGCTTATTTACAGCAAGAATATTTCCTAATGCTACAAGAGCCTTTGGATCCTTCTTAAAAGTCTTCTTATAGTCCTTGAGCAATTTATCTAGTGACTTAGCATCCATGTTTGGATTGTCTTTGATACTCTGCTCAATAGGCTTAATCATATCTTCATAATTAGCTTCCTGTGCCATAACAGGTGCAGACAAACTCAATACGAGTGCAGCTGCAACTAAGTATTTAATCTTCTTCATAATTCTCTGTTTTTAGTTTTTAGCTTAATTGCTATTTACCACTTTTGACGTAGGTTTAATTTGTAGGTTTAATTTATTTGATTTTTTTTATCTTTCTCTCTTAATGTCCACAGTTTTTATTGTAATATCTCCTCGATATGGTAACAATCCAGATTTAAATATTATCATTTGTCCTGTTGGATTTGTTATGTAGTTCGCAAAGCTCCAAGGAAGCAAGCGAGTTGGATCAACTACAATTGCGTATATAGTTCTTACGAATGGGTATCTTCCATCCAGCAAATATGCTTGATATGGCTTCCAGCTATTCATAGGAGTAGCCTTATCCATAATGGAAATCGACATTACGTGAATATTCTTTTTAAATGTGGTGTTGGTTGAATCTCTGCGGTCGTTAAGCCAGTTTGATCCAATAATACCAATTGCATTTGGTGTCTTGTCAACATAGTTTACAACCTCCTTACTAGTTTTTGCAGTAAAGATGTTAGGACTATTAATCTGCTTTCCTTTCAGTATTGAATCTACAATAAAGTTAGTAGTTGCAGATCTGACATTATCCAATATGACTTCAATCTTTCCCCTTTTCGAACCAGGTATTATCTGGCTCCAATCCTTAACTTCACCTGTCATAATTCTCTTGAAATCCTTAACGGTGATGCAAGTATCATTATTACTCTTGTTTACAATAAGAGATACGCCATCGTAACCAATTGGGAAAACTGATGGTACGATGTTATGCGACTTGATATAAGCGATTTCGCTAGGTTTTAATCCTCTTGATGTAATAAGAAGATAGGTTTTGAAATCCTTAATCATCTGAAGACCAGTTACCTCATCAGTATATTTTGGCTTTAGATGCGCATTAGGATATTCAAACTCAAACTGTTGTCTAATCTCTTCGATAATCGGACTAAAACTTTCGTCAGAGACGAACTGAATCGTCCCTGACGTTGGTGTATCTGTTCGATTGCTCTTATTCTTGTTTCCACCACATGATGAAACCAAGAGCAGGGCAATCGAAAGTGTTAATCCTACTAATATGTAAGATGCGTTTTTTTTCATAAAGTTTACTGTAATCTGAATGCAACAGGAACATTATACTTTACACGTACGGCAGAACCATTCTGTTTACCAGGGTTCCAGTTAGGCATGTTACGTACAACTCGCTGTGCCTCTTTGTCAAGTGAAGGGTCAACAGAACGAACAACGCGTACATCAGTGATAGAACCATCACGCTCTACAACGAATGATACAACGACACGTCCCTGAATACCGTTCTCCTGAGCTACAACAGGATACTTAATGTTTTTAGACAGGTAAGACATCAAAGCGCCATTTCCACCAGGGAAAGAAGGCATAACCTCAACGACGTCGAAGACTTTGTTAGATACCTCAGGCTTTGGTGCTGGTGGAGGAGGAGCTGCAGCTGCAATCTCTTCACGTGCTGCAACAACACTACGGTCAGCAACACCTTCCTTGTTCTCTGCACCAACTGCTACGTGAGCATCGAGCATATCCATCTGTTTTACCTGGTTCTCTTCTTTTACAAGCTCATCTTTCTTGATGACAGGAGCAGTAAATTTCTGAGTAGCACGAGTCTCAGGAACCTCCTTCTTAGGCTGTTCCTTAGGTTTCTCGATCTTCTTTTCTTTCTTCTGTTCCTTCTCTGCAGCCTTCTGAGCCTGAGCAAGCTGCATAGCTTCCATATAAGCTTGCTGCTGCTCCATCTCTTTCTGCTTAATAACTTTCCATGCAAGGAAGCCGCCTACGAGTGCTGCAGTGATAACCAAGATCAAGAGGGCTTTGATGTTTCGGCCGGAAGTACCCTTACGAAGCTCATAAGCTCCGTACTCCTTGTTCTTGTCGGCGAACACCATATCGACCCATTTAGGATCGTAAAGATCTATTTTTGCCATTTCTTTTTTCTTGTTTTAAGTTAGTACATCATTAAATCTTAACACCTTTAGACTTAAGAAGCTTAACGTCGTCAGGAGTAATCTTATCGATGACATACGTACCAATACTCAATATCTGCATTTCATCGAGAGCGTCTACTACATTCTTGTAGGAAGCGTCATCACAAGGCTTGATAACGATAGTCAAAGTAGGAATCTTCTCACCTGTAGGAAGCTGACCACCTTTGATTGCCTGAAGCTTTTTCTGATAAACAGGTTCTGGCATCATCTTAGGATCCTTAGCTCTTTCCTGGTTCAAAGACTTTACTGCAAGCTCAATACGCTTAACTGGCTTAACACCAGTTTCAGTAGCATGATTTCTCAATACTTCGCGAATACCGGTTGCCTCGTTACCCCATGTTGCTGATTTAATCCAGTTAGGGTCATCGTACTTTGGCACACCTTCGCCGTAGTAAAGCTTGTCATCTGCGGCTACATAAAGTGTAATAGTCTCAGATGCCTTTGCCTCATTCTTCTTTTCTTCATCAACGTTTTCATCATTACTTGGCATGGTCAACTCCATGGTCTGAGGTTTACTCAGAGAAGTACAGAGCATGAAGAACGTGATAAGAAGCATGAGCATATCCACCATAGGTGTGAAGTCTACGCGGACAGCTACTTTCTTTTGTTTGCTTTCTTTCTTAGCCATTATTCACCCTCCTTCTTTAACTGTGTGATCATGTAGTAATGACTTTCGTCCATATCCTGCAGCTCATTCATGACCATTTTAACGGTCTTGTATGGAGTAGTAGCATCAGCTTTCAACGCAATCTTGATATCAGAGTTAACGTTACGTGCTGCGTCTACCCACTGCTGGAATTCACTCATACCGCCGTTGATACTATCCAAAGGAATACCCTTTGTGCTAAGTGTCTTCTGGCGACCCTGAGTGTTCATGCTCAAGTATCCACTGAGTTCCTTCATAGGAACACCAAATGTAGACTCAGCAGTGAAGGTCTTCTTCTGTGGCTCGCTAAGTGTTACACCGAACTGGCTAGTCATAGCATCGAGTGTACCGCTCAAGTCATCAGACTTATCAATACTCATAAATACCTGGCCCTCACCTGTAGGTTTTCCTAAGGCGTCCTTTTCAGGACTAACCAGGATTGTTAAAACGCCGTTCTCAGGCACCTTGATTTCAGAGATAGATCCTGGAGTATTTACCTTTACTGGCTCATTCTTAACGAATGTAGAAGTCAGCATAAAGAAGGTAAGCAGCAGGGTCATAACGTCTGACATAGGCGTCATATCGATCCAAACGTCATTCTTCTTAATTTTTACTTTACCCATAGCGATAAAATTTTAAAGGGTTAGCAAAAATTAAGCCTCTTCTGTATGGTTAGCTTCGTATGTCTGAGCAATTGAGTAACCTACCTCGTCGAGAGCGTATGTAAGCTTATCGACCTTGTTTGTATAGTAGTTGTAAGAAACTACAGCACACCATGATGTTGCGATACCGAATGCAGTATTGATCAAGGCCTCAGAAATACCCTGAGAAAGTGCAGCAGAGTCAGCACCACCACCAGCAGACAAAGCAGAGAATGAACGGATCATACCGGTTACAGTACCGAGAAGACCAGTAAGAGTACCCAATGTTACGATAGAAGAAATGATTGGGAGGTTCATTGTAAGAGTAGGCATCTCCAACTGAGTTGCTTCCTCGTGAGCCTGCTGAATCTTAGCTACCTTCTGAGACTTCTTAAGAGCTGCATTAGCACCAGACTCCATGTCTCTGTAAGCTGTAAGAGAAGCGTTAACAACGTTTGCTACAGAACCCTTCTGCTTGTCGCAAAGCTGCTGAGCCTTAGCGAAATCATTAGCGTTAAGAGCAGCCTTGATGTTAGCTACGAACTTAGGAAGAGAACCCTTACCGAAAGCTGTGCTAAGAGCCAACCAACGCTCGATAGACATAGCCAATACAGTGAGCAACAATGTGTGGATAACAGGAACGACTACACCACCCTTGAAGATAGTACCCCAAACGTCTGCTGGATGACCGTTCTCAACATCACCACCCTGGAAGTGCATAGAGTTACCGAACCATGTGTAGAACAATGTGAAAGCGATTACAGCACATACTACGATGATCCAGAATGCGCCTCTTACTCCTTGAAAGCCCTCAGATTTCTTCTTAGGGGCTGCTTGTTTGTTAGTTGCCATAATTTTAATTTTTAATTTTTAGTTATGAATAAATTTATGTTATTATTCTTGTTATAAAATTTCTCTTTATATAAGATTTAACGCCAATAGTATTTAATTATTGTGCTCGTACAAAAAGGCACTTTGCCTAATTCGTTTGGCAAAGATAGCAATTTAAAGGTAACTTCTATAACAATTAAGAAGTTTTAACGGGATATAAGACCAAAAAAATGGTTATATCCCGTCAAAATATGTTTTAAAACTATTATTGTTGTTACAGCTAGCTTATTTAAGCTTGCTTACAACCTCTTTGATGCGTCGTAATGCTTCCACGATGTTCTCATCGCTTGTGGCATAACTCATGCGGAAACAGTCTGGATCGCCAAATGCATCACCGCCTACTGTTGCCACATGTCCAACTTCCAATAAATAAAGTGCGAAGTCGGTTGAATTGTTGATGGTTCTTTCTCCATCGCTTTTTCCGAAGAAGTTTGAGATTTTTGGGAAAAGATAGAAAGCGCCTTGTGGTACGTTTACTTCAAAGCCTGGAATCTCTTTTGCAAGTTTTACTATAAGGTTGCGACGGCGTTCAAATGCTTGACGCATATCTTCTACACACTGTTGTGAGCCATTGTATGCTGCTACAGCTGCCATCTGGCTAACTGAGCTTGTTCCGCTAGTGTATTGACCTTGTAGTTTGTTGATTCCTTTTACAATCCATTCTGGTGCTGCTACCCATCCAAGACGCCAGCCTGTCATAGCGTAGGCTTTTGATACACCATTACAGATAACAACACGTTCTTTCATGCCTGGGTAAGAGGCAATACTTGCTGAATATCCTACATAATTAATATGTTCGTAGATTTCATCTGAAAGGACAAAGAGGTTTTCGTGTTTAAGAATAACCTTTGCAAGTTCGTTTAGTTCTTCCTGACTGTAAACGCTACCAGTTGGGTTGCTTGGACTGCAAAGTACCAACATTTTGGTCTTTGGAGTGATTGCTTCTTCCAATTGCTCTGGAGTGATCTTGAATTCTTGTTCGAAGCCTGCACGGATGATAACAGGTTCTCCTCCTGCAAGTTTTACCATCTGTGGGTAGCTTACCCAATATGGGGCAGGGATGATCACTTCATCACCCTCATCGATCAATGCCATGATAGTGTTGCAGACACCTTGCTTTCCACCAGTACCTACGATGATTTCCTTGGTAGAATAATCGAGATTGTTTTCTTTCTTGAGCTTTGTAGAGATAGCTTCTTTCAAGGCTGGATAGCCTGGAACAGGTGAATACTTTGAAAAGTTGTCATCTATAGCCTTCTTTCCAGCTTCTTTAATGTGATCAGGAGTCATAAAGTCAGGCTCGCCGACGCTCATATTGATCACATCGATGCCTTGAGCCTTCATCTCACTACTTTTCTGTGACATAGCCAGTGTTGCTGACGGTGCCAATCTGTTTAAACGATTCGATAATTCTGCCATATTCAATTCTACTGATTGTTTGATGGGGCAAAATTAAACAAATTATTCGTTTTGGCGAAAAAATAATGTCATTATTTCACTTTTTGCGTGAAAATAATGACATTTATCTATTTGTTTACCACAAAAATGGTGTTTTCTGTCTTTTTAGTCTACAAGATGTAACAAATGACCCATCCTGTCTCGTTTGGTGGCAAGATATTTCTTGTCGTACTTGTTTGGCGATACTTCAATAGCTACATTCTCTACAATTTCTAGTCCATAGGCTTCTAGTCCAACTCGTTTTGTAGGATTGTTTGTCATAAGGCGCATCTTGTGAACACCGAGATGGCGTAGCATTTGTGCTCCACATCCATAATCACGCTCATCAGGCTTGAAACCGAGATGAACATTAGCGTCAACTGTGTCCATACCTTGTTCCTGAAGCTTATAAGCTGCTATTTTGTTCATGAGACCGATACCTCTACCTTCCTGCTGCATGTAAATGACAACACCTTTTCCTTCCTTTTCAATCATGCGCATGGCTTCGTGCAGCTGTTCGCCGCAATCGCAACGCATACTTCCAAGAATGTCTCCAGTAGCGCATGAAGAATGAACTCTTACGAGGATAGGCTCGTCTTCCTTCCATGTACCCTTGATGAGTGCCATATGCTCAAGGCCATTACTTGTCTGGCGGAAGGGAATCAGATGGAAGTGTCCGTATGCAGAAGGCAAATCAACTTCGTCACCAACCACGATACTGGATTCACGCTTTAAACGGTAAGCAATAATATCCTTGATGGAAATAATCTTCATATCCCATTCCTTAGCTCTTTCCATAAGTTCTGGAAGACGGGCCATTGAGCCGTCTTCACTCATGATTTCCATAAGTGCTCCAGCAGGGTAAAGACCTGAAAGTTTACAGAGGTCAACTGCTGCCTCAGTATGTCCACTTCTGCGAAGCACACCATTTTCCTGTGCATAGAGTGGGTTGATGTGACCTGGACGGCCAAATGTTTGTGGAGTAGATGTAGGGTCGGCCAGCGCCTTGATTGTTTCTGCTCTGTCGTGTGCAGAAACACCTGTAGTGCATCCCTCGAGTTTATCAACAGTTACCGTAAATGGAGTTCCCAAAACGGAAGTATTGTCAGCTACCTGGTGAGGCAAGTCAAGTTCGTCTGCGCGGCTAATTGTGATTGGAGCACAAAGTACACCACGAGCGTGCTTGAGCATGAAATTCACCTTTTCAGGAGTAATTTTCTCTGCAGCGATGATGAGGTCGCCTTCGTTTTCGCGGTCCTCGTCGTCTACAACGATAACAAATTTACCCTCCTTGAAATCCTGTAATGCATCTTCGATGTTACTGAGTTTGAAATCTCCCATAATCCTTATACCTTTCTTGTTAAGTTACATTTCTTTTATTCTGTCAATGATATTACCATTTGCTGTGGTAATGATGTGCAAATCGTGATGAAGTCTCAAGCGGAATCTCCACATTCTAAAGTAGAGGAAAAGTCCAATAGGTAGAATTACAGCCGCAATGATATTCATCCATTTGCGTTCGAACGGACGTGTGTGTGCCTTTACGGCAATGACAGGATAATGATTTAGTTCTGCCATGATAATTTTATCTCGTGTGTTCGATAAATTCTCAATGATTCCTTCAAGTTCCTCGTTGATTTCCTCAATACGGTGGTCTGGTTGATACTTGAAGAATACATCTATATAATTAGGAGCGTGGCGAAGGTTATGCTCCTGATTGTAGGTTGTTATTGATTCATTGATTCTATTCAGTCCTTCTGCGTCTTTCTGATAGGTTGGAGTTTCAATGATAACTTCCTTACTGGTAATATGGCGTTTAATGCGAAGGCCCAACAGTTTCATAAAGAAATTGCGGTAGATATCCATATTGAATACCATTGAATCGTTGCTGGCTTTATATGTAACGAAAGCTGCCAGTGGTATCAGAACAGCCGAAGACAAAGACTTACCAAACCAAATAGCCCATGTTCCCTGTCGTGCCATTCGATATCCCGAGTTGTCCAGGATATAGTAGATGATGAATACCAGTACAGAGATGATAACAGGTAAACCTAGACCTCCTTTTCGGATGATTGCACCTAATGGGGCACCGATAAAGAAGAATATCATGCAGGATAGCGCCAAAGTGAACTTGTTGATAGCTTCAATCTTATGCTCTCTTAAAGTTCTGTCGCCGTCTTTTGTGATCATAGTGCGGAAATCGAGATCGGCTGATTCGCTTTGAACTTTTCCAAGTGCAGTACTTAGTGCCATTTGTTTCTGATCGTTTGCAAGTTTGGCAAAAACTGTGTCAATATTAAATGTCTTTGCCATTGCTTCTTTCACAGCTTCAAGTGAATCTTTCTTTCCTGTAGAAGGTATGTTATAATATAGACTGTTTAGTTCCTTATAATATACTCTTCCCAAACTGTCGTAGGTGTGATTAAGCGAATCAATATCCTTGCTGATAGCAGAAAGACCTTTCGCTCTTGCGTTGTTGGATAGAGAAGAAGCATCTGTAAGATTGAAGTCGGCATCGAAATCCAGAACCAGTTTCTTGAAACCAAAGGTCTGTCGAAGATATGGAACTGAGGCAGTATTGCCAAATTGTGATGCATCCATATTGTGGAACCATTCACCGCTCCATAGGCTAAGTACTAAGTGCTTCTTCTCGGCTGTTGACTGCAGCATACCAGAGTCGGCAAGAATGATTTCGGCATCTTCATAGCTATTGGTCATTCGGTAGATCATAATGCCATAAAGTTTACCTGTTTCCATATCTTTTTTCTGGACATAGAAGTTGCAGTTAGGTATTCCATCATAGAAAATACCCTCAGGGATTTCCAATTCTGGACTTTTCTGCTTCATAGAGATAAGCAGTTGGGCCATTTTCATGTTGGCCTTTGGTCCCACATTGTTCTGCAAGAAGAAAGAACTGATAGTGATGAAGATAGAGATGGCGATGAGGGAGCGGAACGACTGCATAAGAGAGATTCCTGCAGCTTTAATCGCAGTAAGTTCAGAACTTTCACCCAGGTTACCGAATGTGATGAGGGTTGAAAGAAGTATGGCAAGCGGCAATGCCTGGGGTACCAACATGATGCCCATATACCAGAAAAATTGGGCCATAACTTCCATTGACAAACCCTTTCCGATGAGCTCGTCAATATATCTCCAAAGGAACTGCATCATCAGCACAAACTGGCAGATAAAGAAGGTTCCTATAAAGAGTACGCCAAATTGCTTGGCAATAAAAATATCTAGTTTCTTGATTCGAATCATTGAAATCCTTTGCAAATTGGTAAAATACCAGTTTGCAAAGGTAATATAAAAATATCAGAAACGCCTTGATTTACGATTTTTTATCATTTAATCAATGCTTTCTGCTATTGATTTGAGCACATAGTCGAGAATTTCAGGGGTATGGCATCTGCTGATGAAGTTTCCTTCAAACTGAGATGGGCTTACATAAATGCCTCTTTCGAGCATATTGTTGAAGTATTTTGCGAAACGCACCTGGTCGCTTTCCTTTGTATCCTTGAAATTCTGAGGGTTCTTTTTGTTAAAGAAAAGGGTGAACATAGAACCACAATGATTCAAACGGATGTCCTTTCCTTCAATAATCTTCTCAAGTCGAGCACAGAAGTCATTGCTTCTCTCCTCGAGTTCCTCATAGAAACCTGGCTCCTTGAGCTGGTCGAGGGTGGCGATACCGGCAGCCATAGCTACAGGATTACCACTCAAAGTACCTGCCTGATAAACCGGTCCTTCTGGAGCCAACATATCCATGATTTCCTTCTTTCCGCCAAAAGCAGCAGCAGGGAATCCACCACCAACAATCTTACCAACGGTGGTCATATCTGGCTGAATGCCAAATCTCTTCTGTGCGCCGCCATAACTCAGACGGAAACCTGTAATCACCTCATCAAAGATTAAAACGGAACCATGTTCCTTGGTAACTCTTCGGGTAGCCTCGATAAACTCGCGGGTTGGAGGTACGACACCCATATTGCAGGCAACTGGTTCGATAATCAATGCTGCTACTTTGTCTCCATTCTCGGCGAAGTAATCCTCGAGGGCCTTAGTGTCATTATAAGGCAAAACAACGGTGTATTGTGTGAAGCCTTGAGGGACACCTGCAGAAGAGGCGTTACTTAAAGTTGCTACGCTTGAGCCTGCTGCAACCAGCAGATGGTCGGCATGTCCATGATAGCAGCCTTCAAACTTAACGAGGATGTCTCGTCCGGTATATCCTCTGGCAACACGGATTGCTGACATGGTTGCCTCTGTACCTGAATTAACGAAGCGGAGTTTCTCCATAGTAGGGAAGGCTTCGCGAACCTTTGAGGCAAGAACTGTCTCGGCCTCGGTACAGATGCCAAAACTGCTACCTCTTAATACTGCGTCAGCAGCAGCCTTGCTAACTTTCTCCTGATTGTGTCCAAGGATGAATACACCCCATGACATACAGAAGTCGATGAATTTATTGTCATCAATATCGTAGATATAGGTATCTTTTGAACTCTTAACGAACAGTGGGGTAGTACCTACAGCTTTCAAGGCTCTAACCGGACTATTCACTCCGCCAGGGATGACATTGCATGCTCTTTCAAAAGCCTTTGCAGAATTTATTCTTTCGTTCATACCTCTTCTTATTTCTTGATTTCAAAACGGTCAGCCCACTTTTGCATATATTCCTTTGCATAGTAGGTAATGATGTAGTTGGCACCAGCACGCTTCATTGCGATGAGACTCTCGAAAACTACTCTTGGCTCATCCAACCAACCGTTCATTGAAGCTGCCTTCAGCATAGAATACTCACCACTTACCTGGTAAGTTACCATTGGAATATTAGGGAACTTCTCTACGGCACGGGCAACCATATCAAGGTAAGGCATACCTGGTTTCACCATAGTTGCATCTGCTCCTTCTTCAATGTCTGCCTGGATTTCCTCAAGACCCTGGTCGTGAGTGCGGTAGTCCATCTGATAGGTACGACGGTCGCCGAATGCTGGAGTAGAATCAGCAGCATCGCGGAATGGACCATAAAAAGCAGAAGCATATTTTGCTGAGTAAGCAAGGATCTTGCAGTTATCGTGCAAGCCATTCTCCTCAAGTTTCTTGCGCATAGCCTCAATCTGACCATCCATCATTGCAGAAGGAGCTACCCAGTCGGCACCGGCCTTAGCATATACATAAGCCTCTTGAGCCAAGAGTGGAAGAGTTGAGTCATTGTCTACGTCATGATTGTGAATCAAGCCACAATGACCATGACTTGTATATTCGCAAAGGCATACGTCAGCGATGACGATGATATCAGGGAACTGAGCCTTGATAGCGCGTATAGCCTTGCAGATGATACCATTCTCGTCATAGCCGGCTGAACCCTTTTCGTCTTTTTCCTCATCAGGAATTACACCAAAGAGCAATATCTTGTTGATGCCCAGAGCCTTGCTCTCCTCGATATCCTTGAGGAGCAAGTCGATGGAGAAATGATAAACGCCTGGCATTGAAGCGATCTCTGTCTTTACATTCTCTCCCTCAACAACAAAGTAAGGGTAGATGAAATCCTCTACGTTTACATTTACATCAGCATACTGATCTCTAGTAGCCTGGTCTTTACGATAAAGTCTAAATCTTTTCATAGTTGTATTTCTTTTAATTTTTCTTCTAAATGATGTTGGGTGACCACTCCTCGTGTTTTATATTCCTTTCCCTTTGGCAAACTTCCATAGAGTTGGATAAAGTTGTCGATGGTGCTTGGTGAGGTGAAGATGATGGTGTCGATGTCCTCGAGGTTTACCATCTCTGGATGAAGTGGCATCTGATTTTGGTAGGCATCGATAGTCTTTACTTCAAAACCCAGCTTGCGGAGTCCTTCGGGAATGATTGGAAGGGCTATGTTGGATCTTGGAAAGATGATGCGATGAGTATTGTCGAAGTCTTTGAAGGTGTCGATAACTCCATAGGAATCATCTTTCTCACATTGCAGAATATGGGTGGCTCCCAGTGATTCTAAGGTTCGAGTGGTCGTACTTCCTATAGAAACTATTTGGTTGGAGCCCCAACTTCTTCCCATTTTCAGCATGGCCTTGTGCCAGTAGATAGCTGAAAAACGGCTGGTGAAGAGGAGAATATCTTCTTCGGAAAGAGTGGCTGCTGCCTCGCAGAGTTGCTGGTCGCTCTCCATAGGCACAATTTCGATGAGAGGAGTGTGGATATATTCCGCATTCCTGCAGGAAAGACCAGTATGGAGTGTTCTGCTTTTCATTATAAGATGCTTCCTTTTGCGAAGATTGCTTTTAGATCTTCTCTTCCCTTCTTGGCGGTGATGGCAAGTCGGCCCTGCATAGGGTGGGTTGGGAATGGCAGAATCTCGGTGATTACATCCTCAAGACCGAGGCGCTTCAAGGCGCAGGTGGCAACGATGGCGCAATCTACCTTGCCATCTTTTACCTGCTGTACTCTGTCTTCGATACAACCTCTGATTCCTACAATCTTCAGGTCTGGTCGCAATTCTTTGATGCCTTGCTTGCGCAAAGGACTACTTGTGCCGACAGTACTTCCTGCAGGAAGGTCCATCAGCTTGATATGATTCTTGCTTACGAGAGAGTCTGTCTTGTCGAATGCTTCATAGAGGGCGATTACTTCCAAGTCTGGATGCAGATGAACAGGAAGGTCTTTGGCTGAGTGCACTGCGATATCGGCATCTCCATTTAGAAGAGCGAAATCCAACTCGCGGGTGAACATGTCGTCAGGTGCCTCTCCGTTGAGGAGCGAGATCTTCATATTCTTGTCGCCAAATGATTCTGTATATACTATAGAATAAGCTGTATCTGGAAATTTCTCGAAAACCTCCTTCACCTGCAGCTGGCTCAGCTTGCTGCCTCTTGCGATGACTCTTATTTTATTTTGCATAAATTTTTCTCCTTTCCATTATTTCCTCAAGGGTACCGATTTCTTCTTCGATAATGTCCTCAGCTTTCTTCACCTCATCTTCGCGGATGGAGATGTTCTTCTGAACCTTACCCTCTACATCCTGAAGATTATAGAGGTTTATGTTGTTGTACTCGCTGATTTCAGGATCGATATCTCTAGGGAATGCAAGGTCGATGGCCAGTAGCTTATGTGCTGGGTTGATATCCTCCTTATTTATTATAAGGTGTTCTGAAGAAGTGGCGCTGATGAGGATGTCGGCATCCTGAAGGAACTTGCTTCTTTCCTGTAGTCCGAATACCTCAATGCCTAGCGGATCGGCAAGAGCATGTGCTTTGTCCACACTTCTGTTGCCTAGGAATACCAACTTTGCACCCTTGTTCTGAAGGAACTTCAGAATGTCACTGGTGAGCTTGTTGACACCGATAAGTACAATTTTGGCATGGGTGAGGTCGATGTGCTCATCTTCGATGATCTCGATGGCAGCCAGACTATGGCTTACGGCCCCATGTGATATTTCGGTTTCATTGCGTACTCGCTTTCCAACCTCAAGTGCACATTCAAAGAGCTTGTGAATACCTGCAGGGAGTTTCTTCTGGGTGCGGGCATTGATATAGGCATCCTTCACTTGACCCTGTACAGCTCGCTCGCCGACAATTGCCGACTCGAGTCCGCAAACTACACGGAAGAGGTGGCGTGCTACATTTTTAGGCACGTCGCCATCACCGTAATAGAGTTCCATACGGTTGCAAGTCTGCAGGAACACAGAAGGTTCGTTTTCCTGTTTTAGTTCCTTGAAATAAGTCTCTCGATCCTTCAAGGATGTATTCAAATGATTTATCGATTTGTATGCGATCATACTACTGCCTTATTACCTTATTTAGTCCAATTCGCTTCTTTGGTCCAGTCAACGATGAATTTCAGATTTTCGAAGGAGGAATTTGCCTCCACACCGTGACCGAAATTAAATACCCATCTATTATCAACGTTGAAAAAGTCGATATATTGCTTTAATTTTTTCTCGATTTCCTCTTTGGACGCATATAGTTGCCGAGGATCCATATTTCCTTGTAGTCCCAGACTTGGGTGTACCATCTTTCTAGCCTCGAAGAGGTCGGTCTGCCAATCGATGCTTACAAAGTCACAAGTATCTGGATGAATGTATTTTAGTCCTGCACCAATTCCCTTTGGAAAATAGATTACAGGAATGCCTTTCTCCTTGATGGCCTTTCCTATCTTCTCCACAGCAGGCAGGAAAATCTCCTTATACATTTCTGCAGGGAGCAATCCTGCGTGGGTCTCGAATATCTGAAAAGCATCCACGCCGTGTTCCACTTGATGCAAAGCATAGTCTATTGTAAACTCAGTGAGGGCATCTACCAGGTTTTGGGTTTCCTTGCGGTTGGCATAAAAGAATTTCACCGCCTCTGGGAAATTGCTTCGGGTGCTGATTCCCTGCAGCATATAGCATAAGGTGGTGAGGGGGGCACCACAGAAACCAATCAGCGGAGTATTCGCATCGCGCTTTTCCAAAATGCGATCGATATTCTTGTATATATAGTCCAATTGGCTGGCATCTGGACGGAGTAGTTTCGATGGCTTGTCGAATTGTGCCAATGGTTTTGGAAAGACTGGTCCGTGATCGGTCCATTCGATTTCTTCCCCCATAGCAACGGGTATCACAAGAATATCGCTGAAAAGAATGGCAGCATCCACTCCGAGGTCTCTCACAGGCATAAGGGTTACTTCTGCACAGAGGTCAGGATCGCGCATCAACTCATGGAAAGAGTAGTTCTTGCGCAGTTCCTGATAGTTGGGCAGTATTCGTCCTGCCTGACGCATAAACCATACAGGTGGACGGTTGCCAGGATTTCCCTTGAGTGTATTTAGAAACAAACTTTCCATAATTAATTCTTGATAGCATTGGCAACATCCATTGCCTGTTTGATGCGGTGTGCCATACCGATGCCGTCTCTAAGGTTTCCGGCAAGGATGAGGCCATTGTATTCATTCTGTAGTTTCTCAACCTCCTCGAAGCGGTCGCCGCTCGATGCCTCATACTGAGGGATCGCATGTTCGTGGCGGAAGATCTTCACAAGGTCTGGTTTTGCCTCCTTTGGAAATTTCAGCATGTCGTGGAATACATCGTCCACCAATGCCTCGATCTCGGCGTCACTCATCTTCAGCATCTCAGGATGCTTCACGCCTGCAATGAAGAAAGAGAAGAGCATGCCCTGTTTTGGAGCTCTCTGTGTGAAGCAGGCACCTGGGAAGAGAATGCCGAGTACCTTCTTCTTCTCCTTGGTTGGAACAAGAGCGCCGAAGGCATAGTAGTCGCCTCCGAGGGTATCGTTTACACCCACTGATACCTCCATGATAGGAGCATATTTCAAGTTGGCGATTTTGTTCATTCGCTCTGCTGGTATGAAAGGCAGCAGTGCTGGAAGGGCGTAGGCACCGCAGGTGGTAACTACTTTCTTGCTTTCAATGCAATGCTTCTCGCCTGCCTTGTCAATATATGTTGTAAGCCATCCCTCGCCTTGTGGCTGAATTGTTACGCCATTGGCATTCAGGATGATATTTTCTTTTCCGATATATTCAGCTTCTGCCTGAGGGATATGGTGCAAGCCGCCCTTGGCAGAGAATACTTTCTTGGTGGCTTTCTTGTCACGGTCGCTTTTAGGCTCCTTAGCCTTCTTTATGGCTCCGCCGATGAAGCTGCCATAGTTCTGCTCTAGATTGTAGAGTTTTGGCAGGGCATATCTTGTAACGAGTTTGTCAGGGTCGCCGGCATAAACACCCGATAGGAATGGGTCAACGGCATATTCATAAAAAGATTGTCCGAGTCTTCTTCTTGTCAGGGCACCAACACTTTCATCTGGATCTGTGCCTTTTTTGCGCCAAGGCTCGCCTAGAATTCTGAATTTATCCTTCAGTGAGAAGAGGGGAGTGGTGAGACCACCAATTGGACCACTTGGGAGGTCGTGGAACTTGTCCCCCTTCCAAATCAGTCTTCGCTTGGCAGCATCAGGAGCGGTTTCCAATACGCATTCACCATTAGAGGTTTTCTCGAGTTCCTCCATCAGCTCTGTCACCTCGGGTACCGAGATAGAACCTGTGTTAGGACCGCTTTCAAAAGTGAATCCGCCCTCCGTATGGGTTTGAATCTGACCACCTATTTTATCAGATTTTTCCACCACACGGACTGCGATTCCCTTGTGCTTCAGTGCGTAGGCAGTGGTGAGTCCGGTAAGACCAGCACCAATCACTACTACATCAGCTATTGTTGTTTCTAAAGTTTCCATTATAATTAAATCGGTTTAGAGAAAGATTTTGTAGTGTTGAGCATTAATGGGTCGAGCGATGCTGCAACGTTTCTTACGAAAGGCGAGCCTTCTTCTGTCATCGACAGTTTCTCCTTGTTATATATAAGGATGCCATCTTTCTCAAATTCCTTGATTTTTTCCTCGTCATAGGCGGTGGCTGCTTTCAGTTCGTCGATAGAGAGCTGTAGATGCTCAGCCAGTGCTTCCCAGTCAATATGATAGTTGCACATAATGCTCTCAATCACCTCTCTGGTCACCTGCTCTCGGTGGTTGAGGCTGTATCCCTTGCGGATAGTGAGCTCGCCGCGATTTACTAGTTCGATATATTCTTTGATGTCCTTGGTGTTTTGGGCATAGGCAGTGTCAAGCTGACTGATGCCGGTTACGCCGAAGGCATATACCTGTGCGGTAGTTCTACGGGTGCAATATCCCTGGAAGTTGCGATGCAACTGTTTGGTTTCGAGGGCGGTATAGAGCTCATCGTCGGGACGTACGAAGTGGTCGAGTCCCACACTCTTGTATCCGGCACTATGCAGCACCTTTGATGCCTCTACAAACATCTGCTCCTTGTCCTCGCTGTTTGGTAATCCAGCCTTCTCAAGAATCATCTGTGCTTTCTTCAGCCAAGGCACATGCGCATAGCTAAAAGTTACCAGACGGTCAGGCTGTAACTCGGCTGCCTTCTCGATGGTAGCCTTGAATGAGTCTGGAGTCTGACCTGGCAGACCATAGAGAAAGTCGAGGTTGATGCGTGCGCCATTGTCTCTCAGTAAGCTGAAGATATCCTCCATCTTCTCGAGCGAAGGTCGACGATTCACCGTTTTCAATACCTGCTCATTGAAATCCTGCACACCAATGCTGAATCGTGTAAATCCACAGTCGAGCAATTGCTTCCAATTATCGAGTGTGAGATAGCCAGGATGGCATTCGATAGCGATTTCAGGCTTGTCTATTGTGTCGAAGTTACTCAGCAAGTGCTGGTTAATCTTCTTTATTTCTGCAGCATCGATAGCTGTAGGACTTCCACCGCCGTAATGAATCTGCGCGATTTTGCGGTCCTTGTTGAGATAAGGCAACAGCAAGTCTATCTCCTTGTGGATAGCGTCGAGATACTCTCTCACCACATCAGACTGCATCATTGCATACGAATTGCAAGCGCAGTAATGGCAGAGGTGACGGCAGAAAGGCATGTGAAAATAGAATGATAAGTGATTATCTCGAGCGTTGTTAGAATTTCTTACAGCTTCGAGATATTCATCATTCTTCATCTCCCGGAAATAGTTGGCAGGAGGATAGCTTGTGTAGCGAGGCACAGGCTTGTTATATTTGTCAATAATATATTGATCCATTCAGTAATTACTTTCAAAAACTAGTTCGTTTGCAAAGGTACGACTAAATGGATAGAAACACAATCCTTATTTATGAGGAAAAATAAGATATGTATATACTAAAAGGTAATTATAGCCCCGTATTTTGATGTAACTTCTCGAAATCTCCCTCCCAGAGATATTTTTGATCTTCAATTTCGTCGGGTAGGGCGAAGTCGGTGATATAGAGTGCATAGTTGTCATCGAGCACCCCTTTTTCCATTTTAATTTCCATGAAAGTGCCCTCGTTGTCGTGGGCATCCCATTTAATACGGATGAATCGGTTTTTGCAGGTTTCCAGCAGTGTAGCTGTTTGTACTTGATGGTGTCTCCAAGGTTCTCCCCATTTAAAAGTGAGTTTGTCGCCTTCAAGAGTTACCTCGTCGGCTATCCATCTCGAAAGCCCCTCAGGCGTGCTGATGAGGCTCCATACTATATTTGCAGAAGTGCAGTTAAGTATACGTTCTAAGTGTAGTTCTTGCTTCGTCATTACGTCAAAATGTTGGAATAATAAGGTTATTAATGCTGCAAAAATAATAATTTTTCGAGAAATTGAATAAAAAAGTGAGGAAAATTTTGTTTATTCCAAAAATTAGTATTACCTTTGCACCCGCAAATGAGAAACAATCTCTATGCAATGATGGCGGGATAGCTCAGCTGGTTAGAGCGTCGGATTCATAATCCGGAGGTCGTGGGTTCGGGTCCCACCCCCGCTACAAGTTAAAAGGAAGTTACAACATAGTTTGTTATTTCCTTTTTTTCTTTTTTATAACTTCCTGTGAACTTTTGGTGGACTTTCTGGACTCAAAGTTATTTTTTGAAACCTTGTGAATTTTCAATGACTTGACTGGTCTTGAAAGATCTTTGAGATATGCTCTTTTCTTTATTCTGCCTCATATCTGGCTTTTACGGTGATACTTGCTACTTTTTCCTTACTAGTTGTGTTGAAAGTGCCGCCCCAGCTATATTCCTCGTCGCTGTTTTTGCCAACAATCTGGAAAACACCCATGTTCGAACTGGTTAGCTTTCCTACCTTACAATCGCATCCGTCGGCAATTGTCATGGCGCGCTCATAGGCATTCTTGCTTGCCTCGTGTAGCAAGTCTTTCTTCAGATCGGCCAGTCGGGTGTAGTAATACATCGGAGCGTCGCTAGAGAAGGCGATGCCTTGAGCGAAGAGGTTGGAAACATCTTGGTAAGCCTTCTCCACTATGGTGAGGTTGATGGAACTCACCTTTATCGACTGTGAAACCTCGTAGCCATCGTCCACCGTTACATAGTTGTTGTTCTGGTAGTATGATTTTGTCTTCTTGTTGAGACTTGCACCTTCCTCCGATATTTCATCCCTCTTGATGCCCTTTGAATTGAGATACGAGAGATAAATCTTTCGGGTATTCTCGTAGTTTTTGTAAGCCTCGGCTCGGGTAGGGCCCTCTGCATTGAGAGTAACATTCCACACGATGAGGTCGCTCACGATTTCCTTCTCGGCAAGACCAGTCACGAAGATATTCGATTCTGCCTTTCTGAAATTGGTGAGACCTTTGCAAAGAAATAGTGCTGCAATGATGGTAGTAACTCCGATGATGCAAGCTGTAGAGATTTTTGTTCTATCCATAATATTGTCTTTTAGGTTTAATCATTAGCTATGTGTACGATGTTGCAAAAATAGATTATTTGCTTGTTATTTGCAAGTATTTACGCGATTATTTTTACTTGAAAATTTTTCATCGGGGAGCTTTCTCTATTTGATTTTTTTAGCTGGAAATATGTTATGCACTTATACATTAAAAAAGCACTAATAGTATTTGGTAAATTAATCAGTTGGAAATCGATAAGCGGAGCAGTTCGTAATTGGTTGGTGCAATTATCGGAATCGAGTATAGCTGTTGCCCTTTTGATAATTTGAGATTTAAATTGGGATAGATAAATAGTCCATTTGCGATTGCTAAGTGGCCCACTTAGCCCCTCTAAATGGCCCATTTAACTATTCAGAAGGTATTGCTTGGATTTGCCATACTTATCCCCCTGCTGAGTACAGGTTTGTTGATTAGGTAAGAAGGGGTGAAAGACTGATTAAGCTTTTTGATTTGTACTGACTAGTATTTTTGAAGTTGTCTTGAAGTCCTGAAGTCCTGAAGTCCTGAA
>CAJOPE010000090.1 GCA_905236815.1 uncultured Prevotella sp.
AATAGATTTCTTCTAATAGATAAGTTGCTGTAATTTTGCATCGGTTTCAAGACATATGATTTCTAAAATCTAGTGATACATATATTATAGGAATAGTTGATTTTATGATAAGTTAGAAGACGTAATAGTAGACCTGGTATTACGATTAATTAGGGTACAATAGTAATTAGGAAACGTTAAGCAATGTAGAAAAAAGTTCTAAAGTTCTATTAAGTTGAAAGTTAAGGAAAGTATCGAAAAATGTAATGCGATTGGAAGGAGGACTGAAGAAGTGATTTCTTCGGTCCTTTTTTTTATTAAAAAAATCTAGAAACGATAGATATTTATGCAAATTATCATTTCTTTTCGTAACTTTGCAGCTATGAAGAGATTTATTATATTTTGTTTTTTGCTGCTGGTCGTCGGTATGACCAATGCGCAGATGTTCGATCCTGTGAAGTTTTCTACTACGCTGAAGACGGATGGATCGGCAGAGGCGGAGATTGTTTTTACGGGAAGAATTGAGCACGGATGGCATGTATATTCCACCGATTTAGGCAATAGCGGTCCGACAACAGCTTCGTTTCATGTGAACAAGATTTCGGGTGCGGAACTCGTGGGCAAACTAAAGCCTGTGGGAAACGAACAGACAAAATATGACGACCTTTTCGGAATGACGGTACGCTATTTCGAGGGGACCGCAACCTTCGTTCAGAAGATTCGATTCACTCAACCGAAATATGCGATCGATGCCTATCTCGAATATGGTGCCTGCAATGAATCCAACTGTATGCCACCAACCGAAGTGGCTTTCAGGAAGGAAGGTGTTTCGCCAAAGGTAGCAGAATCGGCTGCTCCTAAGAAAGAATCGATTTCGGAAAAGGAAGAAGCTGCTGCCAATCCGATGATGAAATTCGCTGAAATCAACAAGGATTCGCTCGCAAAGGCGAAGGATGATTCCCTCGCAAAAGTAGATAGCATTGCAACCGCCTCGCTTACGGAAAACGAATTGTCGAAGCTCTGGCAGCCTGTAGTGAAGGAACTTCAGGCGATGGGCGGCAACAATGATATCGCCAACCATTCACTCTTCTACATCTTCCTGATGGGATTAGTAGGCGGTTTGCTGGCTTTGGTGATGCCTTGCATCTGGCCGATTATCCCAATGACAGTAAGCTTCTTCCTGAAGCGTGCGAAGGATGACAAGGCAAAAGGCATTCGCGATGCCGTTACCTATGGCGTTTCCATCGTGGTGATCTATCTCACCTTGGGCCTGCTGGTTACCGCCGTATTCGGACCTTCCACCCTCAACGCCCTCAGCACCAATGCGGTATTCAATGTCGTTCTCTTCTTGCTGCTGGTGGTGTTTGCCGTGAGCTTCTTCGGATGGTTTGAGATAAAATTGCCAGATAGTTGGGCAAACAAAGTAGATTCGAAAGCCACCCAGGCAACCGGTTTGATCTCCATCTTCCTGATGGCCTTCACCTTGGTATTGGTAAGTTTCTCATGTACCGCCCCAATCATCGGATTGCTGTTGGTGGAAACCGTAACCTCGGGCAACTGGATTGGTCCTGCTGTCGGCATGTTGGGCTTTGCCTTGGCACTCGCCATCCCATTCACCCTCTTTGCCCTCTTCCCAACCTTGATGAAGAAGTCGCCAAAGAGCGGTTCTTGGATGAATCAGATAAAAGTGGTATTGGGATTTGTTGAACTGGCCTTCTCGCTGAAGTTCCTCTCGGTTGCCGATCTCGCCTATGGCTGGCATCTGCTCGACCGCGAGACCTTCCTCTGCTTATGGATCGTAATCTTTGCCGGTCTGGGTGCATATCTCGTTGGCTGGCTGAAGTTCAGAAGTGATGAAATAGGAGGCGAGATGAACCGTCCGATGCCGGTTCCAGCCATACTGATGGGCCTTTGCTCTTTCGCCTTCGCCCTCTATATGGTGCCAGGCTTGTGGGGAGCCCCTTGCAAGGCCGTATCCGCTTTCGCACCACCCATCACTACACAGGATTTCAATCTCAACACCAAGACAGTAGAGGCAAAATATACGAATTACGAAGAGGGAATGGCAGCAGCCAAAGCCCAAGGCAAACCCGTATTGCTCGACTTCACCGGCTTTGGATGTGTGAACTGCCGTAAGATGGAGGCATCGGTATGGACCGACCCTCAGGTAGCCGATAAACTCGAGAAGGATTACATTCTTATCTCGCTCTATGTGGATGATAAAACCCCATTGGCAAAACCGATGGAAATAGAGGAGAATGGACAGAAGCGCACTCTCCGTACGATAGGCGACAAGTGGAGCTATCTGCAGAGTCATAAATTTGGTGCCAATGCCCAGCCATTCTATGTGGCTGTGGATGCCGATGGAAATCCACTCACTGGTTCCTTCAGTTATAAAGAAGATATCCCTGCCTATCTTGAATTCCTGAATTCGGGATTAAAATAAAAAAAATGTGGCTTGCCTTTACGCTTAAAGGCTTGCCACATTTCTATATTAAACTAATAATCTAAATACTTTGATTACATCACTACTTCCACCTGATGACTTCCCTCAAGGGCTGGAATGATGTTGCCCTCAATCTTCTTGCCATCTACAGCGATGCCCTTTACACCCTTGCTGCGACCCTCTGGGTTGCTGATGTGGATGTCGAACTCGCCATTGCGGAATTTTCTGTGAACGGTGTAGTCCTTTGCGGTTGATGGGAGACATGGGTCGATGAGCAATCCATCGAAATCAGGCTTGATACCCAAGATGAACTCACTCACGGTATACCACATCCAAGCGGCAGTACCTGTCAACCAAGAGTTCTTACCCTCGCCTGGCTTAAAGGCATCCTTACCGGCAACCATCTGACAGTTTACGTATGGCTCCACCTTGTGAAGTGTCTGATATTTCTCCTCTACGTAGCTAGGAAGAATCTTCTTGTAGTGATTCCAAGCATCCTCACCACGACCATCAACGGTCTCGCCAATGATCACCCAAGGGTTGTTGTGGCAGAAGATACCTGCATTCTCCTTATAACCTTCTGGATAAGAACTGATCTCACCATATTCCACATAGTAGTGTGAGAAAGCTGGATTGTTCAATACGATACCATGCTCGCACTCCATACGCTCCTTAACAGAGTCGAGTGCCTTGTCGCAAAGACCTTCCTCTTTTCCGATGCCGGCCATTGTACACCAGCCCTGAGACTCGATGAAAATCTTACCTTCCTCGTTCTCGTTACTACCAATCTTGTTGCCATAGTAATCGTAAGCGCGAAGGAACCATTCGCCATCCCAACCATGCTTCTTCACAGCCTCTTCCATCTTTGCAACCTCGTTGCTCATTCTCTCAGCCTCGCTCTCATTGTGGATGTGCTGGCAAAGTGCAACATAGTCTTTTGCGGTTACAACAAACAAACCGGCAATCATCAAAGACTCAGCCTTTGAACCCTTGCTGTTGTTCTCGGTTGTCTGGAAGCTCTCGTTAGGATCCCAACTGAAGCAGTTGAGGTTGAGACAGTCATTCCAGTCGGCACGACCGATGAGTGGCAATCCGTGAGGACCAAGGTTATTGACAACGTGGTTGAGCGAGATCTTGAGGTGCTCGAAGAGAGTAACCTCAGAACCAGGTTGATTATCGAATGGTACCATCTCGTCGAGAATAGAGTAGTCGCCAGTCTCCTTGATATAAGCTACAGTTCCGAAGATCAACCAGCATGGGTCGTCGTTGAAACCACCACCAATGTCGTTGTTTCCTCGCTTGCTCAATGGCTGATACTGATGATAGCAGCCACCATCAGGGAACTGAGTAGAAGCGATGTCGATGATGCGCTGACGGGCACGACTAGGAATCTGATGAACGAAACCAACCAAGTCCTGGTTGCTGTCGCGGAAGCCCATGCCACGGCCGATACCACTCTCGAAGAAGCTGGCAGAACGAGACATGTTGAAGGTAACCATACACTGATACTGGTTCCAGATGTTCACCATTCGGTCGAGCTTATCGTTGCCAGTATTTACAGTATAGATATTGAGCAGGTTGCTCCAATAGTTGTTGATTTCGGCAAAAGCCTTATCCACCTTTTCGGTAGTGTTGAAAGCCTCGATCATCGCATAGGCCTTGTCCTTGTTGATGACCATCTCCTTGCCATCGTGGTCGGAGAACTTACCTTCTGGAGTCTTCCACTTTTCCTCCTGCTTATTCTCAACATAACCGAGAAGGAAGATGAGATCCTTGCTCTCGCCTGGCTGGAGTTCAACCTCGATATAGTGAGAAGCGATAGGGCTCCATCCATGTGCCCAACTGTTGCGAGGCTTGCCCTCGGCTACAGCATCTGGCATTGATTTCTCGCTATAAAGACCCACGAAAGTCTCGCGGTCGGTATCATAGCCCTGGATAGGAGTATTTACGCTATAGAAAGCATAGTGATTACGACGCTCTCTGTACTCATTCTTCTGATAAATGACAGAACCCTCGATCTCCACCTGACCGGTAGAGAAGTTGCGCTGGAAGTTCTCGCCATCGGTAGCAGCATTCCAAAGACACCACTCCTCGAAAGAGAACACCTTCAACTTCTTGGTCTCATTGCCAAGATTCTTCAAGGTCATCTTCTGCACCTCGCCCCAAGTCTTCAGCGGAACGAAGAAGAGAACACTAGCCTCCACATCATTCTTGCGACCAGTTACACGAGTATAGCTCATACCATGACGGCACTCATAGAAATCGAGTGGAGTGCGGCAAGGTTTCCAGCCTGGGTTCCAGACCGTATCGCCATCCTTGATATAAAAGTATCGGCCATCGTTATCCATTGGTACATTGTTGTAACGATAGCGGGTGATGCGACGGAACTTAGCATCCATATAGAAGCTATAGCCGCCGGCAGTATTACTGATTAGAGAGAAGAAGTCTTCATTACCAAGATAGTTGATCCAAGGCCAAGGGGTCTTAGGGTCGGTGATTACATACTCACGATGCTCATCGTCGAAATGACCATACTTTTTTTCTGCCATATTGTTTAAAGTTAGTATTTTTAATTTTTTGTTTACTAATGCAAAGTTAATAAAATTATGAGTTAGTAATTATGATTTATAAATATATTTAGTATCTTTGCAAATATAGTATCTAACATTGCAAAAAAAGTATCAACGTCGACGATTATGAAAAAACATATAGCAATCATTTTTCTACTTTTCTGGGCTATTCCTTTTGCTTCGATGGCTGCAGATAATTATGAGAAATTGTGGAAAGAGGCATCGATGGCTTCTGGAAAAGATCTGCCGAAAACCGAAATCGCAGTGATGAAGAAGATCGTGACTCTGGCGGAAAGTCAGAAGAACTACGGTCAGCTGCTTGCGGCAGAAACTCGCACGATTTCATTATGGAATTCGATATCTCCCGATTCGCTTGCTCCTTACGTGAAACGGATGGAAAAAAGGGCAGAGGCAGCCGAAAAAAAGGATAAGGTGCTGGCTGCTGTTTACAATGCTGTATTGGGGAAATTCTATAGAGAATATCCGGAAATCGTAGAGGGTCCTGAAAAAATAAAAGGTAGTTTAGTTAAAACGGATTATTACTTTCGTAAGGCTTTGAAGAATCCAGAACTGCTGGCTCAACAGAAATGTATCAGCTATAAACCTTTGATCACTAACGGAATCGACAGCAAGATATTCAATAATGATTTGTTGTCGGTTATCTGTATGGAGGCAGGTAAATACAAACTGATGCATGATTATTATCTGAAGGCTGGTAATCGAAAGGCTGCCTGCATCTCGGTGGAAAAGATGCTCACATACAACTATCAAAAAATAGAATGGCAGAGTCGTGAAAACTATCAATCGAAATATCTCGCATCTCTGGATAGTTGCATTCAAGTGTATAAGGATCTTCCAGAGGCTGGTGAACTGGCTATTGCATATTTTGAGGAAATCAAGTATTTGAAGAATGTATCTTCAAAGAAAAAGATTGAGTATATTGATAATGCACTGAAAAAGTGGGGAACTTGGAAAAGAATAAATATCTTACGGAATGATCGTTTAGAGCTTACGCAGCCGGAATTTTCGCTGAGTCATCAAAAGGGAAATACTCCAATTCTTCCAAACCATCGCTTTGTGATATCGGTGGATGAAGTGCGGAATCTTCAATCGCTCACACTTAGCATTGCCCGATTGAAGGCGGATGCAACTACTGATTTGTCGATGGATGACAAGAAAAAATTGGCTGCAGTAAAAGCTTTGGCTTCAAAGACAGATGTTATTTCTCAAACTAAAAACTATGCTGGGATACCTGAATATGAAGAAATAAAAGATTCTTTTGTTTTTGAGGGCTTGAAAGCTGGTGTTTATCTGGTGAGTGTTTCTTCAAATAATAATGAGATAGGAGAAGACCATATTGTACTTTATGTTTCTGATTTGGCGATTATTTCAGAATCTCGTCCAAATTACAAAGCACGCATAGCTGTTGTTAGTGCTACCACAGGTCAGCCCTATAAGAATGCTCGTATTCATCTAAGTGGAACAGATGATTCAAGAGCTCCAAGTTTATATCCTAATTATTCAACAGATGAAAAAGGTGAGGTAATTGTTGATATATCCAATCGCTGTTGGATAAGGGCTTCGACGGAGGATGATAAATATATGCCGAAACAGGATTACTGGAGAAGTTATAGTTATATGGAATCAAAAGAAACTCGTTCAAGTGCACGGGTTTATACTGATCGCTCTATCTATCGCCCTGGTCAGAAAGTTCAGGTTGCAGTTGTTGCCTTTGAGACTATCAAGGAAATTGAAATGAGAGCTACTGCTAAGAGAAAAGTCAATCTGAAACTTTTGGGTAATCGCGGAAAAGTTGTCAGTGAAAAGGAATTGGAAACAGATGACTATGGCACTTGCTCAACAGAGTTTCAGTTGCCTTCTTCATTAGTAAGTGGTACATATTATATCCGACTTTCAAGTGGAGAACGGGCAATTTTTCGGGTGGAAGAATATAAGCGTCCTACCTTCGAGGTTTCTTTGCCTAAGATTGAACAGAAATATGCTATAGGTGATACGCTTATTGTAAAAGGTATTGCCAAAACTTATGCGGGGGTTCCTGTTCAGGGAGCCAAGGTTAGCTATAATGTAGTTCGCCGACCAAGTTTATGGTGGTGGAGATATAATGAGTCGGAAGTAGATATTCTTTCAGACAAAACTGAAGTTGGTGAGGATGGAACTTTCCTAGTGAAGGTACCTTTGACCGTTGACAATCTAAACGATACGCGTCCTAGATTCTATAATTTCTCAGTATCTTCAATAGTTACTGATTTGGCCGGAGAGAGCCATGAAGCATCGATAAATATCCCTCTTGGAACAAAAGCTACTGCTTTGAGTTGCGATCTGCCTTCTCAGGAGTTGAAAGATAGCTTAAAGACGATTACATTTAATTATCGAAATGCAGCAGGAGTGGATATTCCTGGCGAGGTATCTTATTCGGTAGATGGTGGCAATATCATTAAGGCTGAGGCTAATAGAAAGGTTGCTTTTGCACCTTTAGCAAGCGGAAAACATGAAATTGTGGCCATCTGTGGAACTGATACTTTGAAACAGAATTTTGTTCTTTTCTCAATGGATGACAAACAACCTGTGGAGGATACACACGATTGGTTCTATATTTCCGCAAATCAGTTTGAGAATTCGCAGAAGCCTGTTTATCTTCAAGTAGGTTCTTCGGATGAGAAGGTACATCTGTTTTATAATGTATATTCTGGGAATACTGTTATTGACCAGGGAACTTATGATTTAAACAATGAATTGGTTACTAGAAAGTTTACTTATAAGGAAGAATATGGTACAGGTCTTCGTGTAACTTTTTCTTGGATAAAGGAAGGAGTTCTATACCATCATTCAGAGTCTATTCTACAGCCTATTCCAGACAAAAAGTTAAAAATGGAATGGACTACATTCCGAGATCATCTCAATCCTGGACAAAAGGAAACTTGGAGCTTGAGAATAAAGAATTCCAAGAATCAGCCAGCAAAGGCTCAGCTGATGTCTGTATTGTATGATAAGAGTTTGGATCAAATAAATAAACATAAATGGAACTTTGAGTCATATATATATATCTATACACCAAGTGTTTTAACCAATGCTTTCTTATGTAATTCGTATTTGAATTTCAGCAGGAATTTAGAGCAGACATGGTTGAATACAGAAGTTCTTTCTTTTAGTGCTTTTGATAATCAATACTTTTATAATTCTAGAATTTTCTCCGTTTTAGGTGCACCTACAGTAAAGAGAAAGGCTAAGGTTGGAAGTACCTTGAGTGGGAGAGTTCCTGGAGTAGAGGTAATGGATGCTTCATCGATTAAAATTCGTGGTACAAGTAGTTCATTTTTAGCGGCTGCTCCTATGT
Source organism: uncultured Prevotella sp. (assembly GCA_905236815.1). Classification (GTDB taxonomy): domain Bacteria; phylum Bacteroidota; class Bacteroidia; order Bacteroidales; family Bacteroidaceae; genus Prevotella. Next base: position 8,351 of record CAJOPE010000090.1, read on the forward strand.
ATGCAGTGAAAGAAGCGAAGATTTCGGATGCTGCTTCCAATGAAGAGGTTGAAACTGAAAAAACTCCAGTAGTTCAGCTTCGCGAGAACTTGAACGAGACGGCTTTCTTCTATCCTAACATGGAGACGGATGCTAATGGTGATATCACTTTGAAGTTCACACTTCCAGAGAGTCTCACCACTTGGAAGTTCATGGGCTTTGCTCACGACAAGGAGATGAATTATGGTTTGCTCGAGGCTGAGGCTGTTGCCAGCAAGAAGGTGATGATTCAGCCAAACCTTCCACGATTCCTTCGTGAAGGCGATGAGGCGATGATTGCTTCCAAGGTTACCAATACTACGGATCAGGTGCAGAAGGGTGTTGCCAAGATTGAATTGCTTAATCCTGAAACCAATAAGGTTGTCTATACAAAGTCGCAGAAATATGAGCTTCAGCCTAATAGCACGCAATCGGTTTCCTTCCCTGTCTCTCAGAAGGAGGGTATCTATATTGTGAGAATCAGTGCTGTTGGCAAGGGGTATAGCGATGGTGAACAGCAGTATCTGGCTGTTCTCTCGAATAAGGAATTGATTATCAATACACTTCCTATCACGCTTCATCACAAGGGAGATACCGTGATCGATCTCTCTAGCTTGTATGGCAAGAAGCAGGCAATGACACCAGTAAAGGGTGGAATGGTTGGCTATTACTATTCATCTCCTTCATGGCTGATGATTCAGACTTTGCCATCTGTTAGCGATCCTTATGAGAAAGATGCTCTCAGTATGGCTACTGCTTATTATGCCAATACAATAGCAAAGGATATCCTCACTTCAAAGCCGGTTATCAAACAGGTAATCGAACAGTGGGAGAAAGAGAAAGACGGTAGCAGTCTGCAGTCGGCTCTCGAGAAGAATCAGGATTTGAAGACGCTAGTGCTCAATGAGACACCTTGGGTGATGGAGGCTGACCGCGAGACAAGTCAGAAGCATCAGCTCATCAACTATTTCGATGAGAACAAGGTCAATAATCGTCTGGAGACGCAATATAAGAATTTGAGCGGCCTTCAGAATGCGGATGGCTCTTTCTCCTGGTGGCCAGGAATGAAGGGCAGCATATTTATGACAACGGCGGTGGCTGAAATCCTTGTCCGCTTACAGGCTCTTTCGAATAGTAAAACATCGGGAAATCTAGTTGACAAGGCTTTCGGATTTATGCAGAAGAAAGTTCACGAGGAGATTACGTATATGCGAAAATATAAATACGATTATGTGAGCGAGGATGCGCTACATTATTTATATATACTCGCATTGGATGGTAGAAAATTGAATGTTCAAGGAGAAGCTGACCGACAGTATCTCTTGAGCAAGATCGATAAGTCGGGCCACAACTATACCATCCTTGGTAAGGCTCGCATTTCGATTATTCTGGCAAAGAATGGACGTATAAATACCGCCAAGGATTTCTTGCAGAGTGTCAACGAATACAGTGTTTATCGTGAGGATATCGGCCGCTATTACGATGCCAGAAAGGCTTACTATAGCTGGTGCGATTATAAGATACCAACTCAGGTGGCTGCTATCGAGGCATTTGCAGCTCTCGATGGAAAGGGAAATGCACAAACCATCGAAGAGATGCAGAGATGGCTGCTCGAAGCGAAACGCACCCAAAGCTGGAATACACCTTATAATACTGTAAATGCAGTTTCTGCCTTCTTTGTTGGAAATAAATTGGCAACCTCTTTGGTTGAAACTGCACCTGGTATAAAATTGGATGGCAAGAGCTATCAGCTGCCAAAAGCATCTGTGGGCATCGGCTACTTCAGAATGGATATCGAGGGCGCACCAAAGAAGATGACCATCAGCAAGCCAAACGAGGGTACTAGTTGGGGAGCTGTTAGCGCTAAGTTCCTTCAGGATGCTCAGGAGGTGGAGGCTGCTGCCAGTGGTATCAGCATCAAGCGCGAAGTGATTGGCAATGCTGCTGTGGGCAATAAGGTGAAAGTTCGCCTTACTATCATCAGCGACCGCGATTACGATTTCGTGCAGGTAGTGGATAAGCGTGCTGCTTGTCTCGAACCCGTTAATCAGACCAGTGGCTATAGGGGTGGATATTACGAGACACCTCGTGATAATAGCACAAATTATTACTTTGATAGCCTGCCTAAAGGCAAAAGAGTAATAGAAACAGAATACTATATCGATAGAATTGGCGTTTATAATAGTGGCACTTGCTCTGTACAGTGTGCTTACGCCCCTGAATTCTCAGGCCGCACATCGGGCAGCAAGGTAAATGTTGAACATTGAAAAAATATGAACTATGAATAGGAAACAGATTTTAATGTCATTGTTGATGGGGCTTCCTTTGGGAGCTTTTGCACAGAATCTAGTGGCAGAATCTGCTACAGTAGACTGTGGACAGGTACTTTTCAGAAGTCCTCTAACCGTCGAATATAAGTTAACAAACAAGGGTACCAAACCTGTTGTTATTGATGACATCCGCACAAATTGTGGTTGTACAGTAGTGAATTTCCCTCATCAGAATATCCAGCCAGGAACCTCGGTAAACATTCAGGCGGTATTCGATGCTAAGCAGTTGGGACATTTCGATAAGAAAATCGGCATATATGAACAGGGGGGCAAGGAACCATTGATGCTCTCACTCAATGGTATTGTAGTACAATTCATTACTGATTTCAAGGGAGAGTTCAAAGCATCAGTAGAGAACTTCCTGCTCGAAGATGGCGAAATCGAGTTTGATGATGTGAACAGAGGCGACCAGCCTGTACAGAAAATCTACATCAAGAACACTACCGATAGCGATGTAGAGCCTGTAGTGATGCATCTTCCTGCCTGGCTGAGTGCTAATGTGTCGCCTTCCATCCTTGGCCCTCATCGTATAGGTGAGATCTATTTCACATTGAATTCCAAGAAACTTCGTGACTTCGGATTGACTCAAACCACAGTTTACCTGGGCGATCATCCTGGAGATAGAGTGGGAGAGAACAAGGAAATCAATGTATCGGCTATTGTATTGCCTGATTTCGATAATCTCACCTCAAAGATGAAAGCTAATGCCCCTGTGGCAGAACTTTCTTCGAATACTCTCGACTTGGGTGAGTTTGGCGATAAGAAGAAACTGAAAGGCGAACTTGAAATCAAGAATACGGGTAAACGAGAACTCGAAATCCGCAATCTGCAGATGTTTACTAGTGGCTTGGAAATCTCGCTTAGTTCGATGAAAATTAAGCCTGGAGAGGTGGGTAAACTGAAAGTTACAGCTACTCCCGACTTGAAAAAGGTAAAGGGCCGCCCAAGAATTTTAATGATAACGAATGATCCAAAACATCCGAAGATCATTCTAAATATATTAGCGAAATAATCCAGTATGGTAATAGAAATAGACGATGGTAGTGGCTTCTGCTTTGGAGTGACTACGGCAATTAAAAAGGCTGAGGAGGAATTGGCCAAGGGTGAAACTTTGTATTGCCTTGGCGATATCGTGCATAATGGTATGGAGGTGGATCGCCTTTCGAAGAAAGGTCTCATCACCATCGACCATGAACAGATGAAGGAGTTGCACAATGTGAAGGTGTTGCTTCGCGCACATGGTGAGCCACCTGAGACCTATGAGGTGGCTCGAAAGAATGGTATCGAGATTATAGATGCCACCTGTCCGGTGGTTCTTCAGTTGCAGAAGCGCATCAAGCGCCAGTATGATTCTATTGAGTCGCCATTAAGCAGTTCTTCGCAGATTGTCATCTTTGGAAAAAATGGCCACGCAGAGGTGTTAGGACTAGTAGGGCAGACCCATAGTGAGGCAATTATTATCGAGAAATTCGAGGATGTAAAAAAACTCGATTTCGATAAGAATATCTACCTTTATAGTCAAACAACGAAGGGTCTAGATGAGTTTCATCGCATCATCGATTACATTCAAGAACACATCTCTCCAACTGCAACTTTCAAGAGTTTCGACACCATTTGCCGACAGGTCGCCAACCGTATGCCGAACATCGCGAGTTTTGCAACAAAACATGATCTTATCCTCTTTGTTGCGGGTAAAAAGAGCAGTAACGGCAAGGTGCTTTTCAAGGAATGTCACAGCGTGAATCCAAACAGTTTTCAGATAGAAAAGGCTGATGAGATAGACTTGAAATGGCTGGAAGGTGTAGAGACAATTGGCATCTGTGGAGCCACAAGTACGCCAAAATGGTTAATGGAAGAGTGTCGTGATTACATAATTAGACAAATTAACTGAATAATCCGACCGTTTGGCTGAAAAAAATTTGGAAGTAAAAAAATAATTCTTTATCTTTGTACCCGAAAAGTTGATGCTGAAGACTTTTTAAAATAAATAAGATTAAGTTTTTGTTTATGTTAATTATATAGTTCTTGGGCAGAAGCTTTTGGTAAGGAGATTAAGGATAGAGAAATAGATTATAAATTTTGAGTTAATTACTGTTTTTTGAAGAGATGCCCGTTGTGAAACGTGTATCTCTTTTTTTGTTTTCCATTATAGTTATTATTCTTTGTTGATTACTTCTCGCTATTGCTTTCAGCAATGCCGTATATACAGGCGATTCTGCTATATTGAACAATGTGAAACGGCCGTTTCACATAATATGAAACGATCGTTTGACATAATGTGAAACGATCGTTTGACATAACATGAAACGGTCGTTTCACATTATATAAGCAAGTATAATTGTGGATAAAACAAGGCAATAATCAACATTTAATCCATTCATTTTACCGCAATCTCACTGCTATAATAGTGCGATATATTGTAGGTAGAAAAGGGATAAACTCTAATATTGTTGGGATGAAATGTGAAAAATGTATAGTCTGCAATATGAAATTATGAATTACTGACTAAGGAATGTAAAAAACTATAAGAAAGTTTTTGGTTTTCATTAAATGTCATTTTAAATGAAGTAATTTGGCTATCTTTGCACTATAAACATAAACAAATGAAACGATACGCTTATTTCCTAATTCTTCTGTTAGCCCTTACTGGGTGTGAGGCTTTCGACATCCATCCTTATGATGTGGATGTAAAAGGACCAACGGGCATTAACCATAGCAACATCCAGCTTATCCAGCAGAATCTTCTAGAGAAAGATACCTTTCGCTTTGCTTGTATCAGCGATACGCATCAATGGTATTCCGATACACAGGATGCTGTGGCCGACATCAACCGTAGAGCAGATAAAATAGACTTTGTGATTCATGGGGGAGATCTTACGGATACAGGTACCATTAAGGAATTTGAATGGTGCGACAAGGTACTTAGCGCACTAAAGGTGCCTTATGCAGCAATGCTGGGCAATCACGATTATCTAGGTACAGGTGAAGAGTATTTCGCAAAAAAATATGGGGAGCATAATTTCAGTATGATAGCAGCAGGAGTGAAACTGGTTTTTCTTGATACCAATGCGACAGAATATGATTATGTGGCAGCTGTTCCTGATTTAAACTACATTCGACAGCAGTCGATAGAGGATTCTACTAAATTCGACCGCACGATAGTGCTGATGCATGCACGTCCGTATAGCGATCAGTTCAATAATAATATCGCCGAACCATTCGAGTATTATCTTCTCAACTTCCTTAAGCCGATGTTCTGTATTAATGGGCATGACCATTCACTGCGAATCGACAATCTCTTTAACGACGGATTGCTTTATTTCGGACTTCCAAGTACAAGCGGTCGCCAGTATATGATATTCACCATCACTCCTAATGGCTATAATTATGAAATTGTTAATTTTTAATATATTGTTATTGTTGGCTCCTATTGCTCTTCAGGCTCAGAATCGTCATCGGGAGGTACTTCAGTTGATAAGGGATTCGTTGGATAGAGACACAAGCCTTACTTCTTACGACCGAAAAGTTTTGAAGCGCTATTTCAGATGGTCGCGTTTAATCCCATCGCAGACAATTCTGCAGAATGCAGGAAACATGGGCGTTGTTTCCATGGGTATCGGATGGGATTATGGAAAGCGCGAGCAATGGGAAACACATCTTCTCTTTGGCTTGATTCCAAAGCATGATTCCAGGAATGCCAAACTCACTATGACGATAAAAGAAACCTATCGGCCTTGGCAAATAAGTCTGGGAAAGGATTTCTATTTCGATCCCTTGACGTGTGGCCTCTATCTCAATACAGCTTTTGATGATGAATTCTGGAGTCGTCAGCCCGATCGTTATCCAAAAAGCTATTACGATTTCCTCTCCACCAAAGTTCGAATTAATATCTTCTTAGGTCAGCAGATAGACTGGAAAATTCCATATTATAAACGAAAAAGTCGCAAGAGCGTTACCCTTTTCTATGAGGTAAGCACCTGCGACCTGTATCTTCGTTCTATGATAACCGAGAAATATGTGAAACTCACTGACATCCTCGGCTTATCAATAGGAGCTAAAGTAAAACTCTTTTAGCCTTCAACGCTCATCGTAACCTTTTCCATCAGCCACTTGTTCTGTTCTTCGATCGTCATGTGGCTGTTGTCGAGTTCGAGCGCATCCTCAGCTTTCTTCAGAGGACTCACCTCACGATGGGTGTCGATATAGTCGCGCTCCTCAACATTCTTCAGGATGTCCTGGAAATCTGCAGGCATACCCTTCGCCTTCAATTCGTCGAAACGGCGCTGAGCACGCACCTCAGCACTGGCTGTTACAAAGATCTTGAGTTCGGCATTTGGAAAAACAGTAGTGCCGATGTCACGGCCATCCATCACGATGCCCTTAGCCTCACCCATCTTCTGCTGCTGAGCAACGAGGGCCTCTCTCACAAAAGGAATAGCAGCAATCGGACTCACATGACTGCTCACCTCAAGTGAGCGGATTTCCTTTTCCACCAACTCATCGTTGAGATAAGTGTCAGGACGACCTGCCTCCTGATTGAACTTGAAAGAGATATGAATATTTGGCATCTCCTTCTCAAGTTCCTCCACCTTTACACTACCATCTTCGTTGAGCAGGTTGTGACGCATAGCGAAGAGGGTCACTGAACGATACATAGCGCCAGTGTCCACGTAAATGTAACCGATCTTTTTAGCAAGATCCTTGGCCATCGTACTTTTTCCGCACGATGAAAAGCCATCAATAGCTATTGTAATCTTTTTCATAAAATGAATAATATCAAATAAGAACCTTAAAGGGTATATCCCAGACTGATGACAATGCTCGATGAAGATACGTGATATTTGCCATAGGCCACATTAATCTTCAAGCGGTCGAGATTTACACCCGCGCCCAGACTCAATCCTGCTCCATGGCTACTCTCGTTTTCTTCGCCCGCAACAATCTTCATCTGCTTGGCTCTTCTAAGGTTGTAGCCAGCTCCCACCCATAGTTGGTTGGAGAGAAGTAGGTCTACTCCCACCACAGCATGCTGGAAGAAACCATAGTCGAGATGATTCAGGTCGACGAAAGTGGCAGAGACACGGAAAGGTGTGTGGGCAAATCGCTTGGTGAAACCCACCTGCAAGTCGATAGGCATCTTCTCGTAAGTATCATCATACGCCTTCAGCTGTCCACCAAGGTTCTTGGCTACAGCCGATACACTCAGTTCTTTTTCCTCGTCATAATAGTTGATGCCTAAATCCACCCCCATAGCAGTCGAACTGTATTCGCCGATGTATGAAAGAATGAATTTGGCCGAGATACCTCCCACGAAGTGATTCCCCAGCACATACGAGTAATAGCCGGCAAGCGAGATGTCCTTGGCCGAGAAATCGCCCAAGACGGTTCCATTCTCGTCGGTTTGCTTCATAGTGCCATAGTTCATATACTGTCCGCTCACAGCCCATGCACCCTTTTCGCCAGCCACACGGTTATAAGCAGCCGAGGCTGTATTCGCCCCCTGCATATAGTTCATGTAGTTCAGGTTGAGAGTCTGGTCGGTAACCGAAGCGAGTAAAGCAGGATTATTGAAGATGAGTGCTTCGTCATCCTCGATGAGAGATACGTTGTCGCCACCCAGAGCTGCAGCATGCGCACTTACAGGCAGTCTGAGGAAATTGTATTCTGTCTGACTCTCCTGAGCCGAGGCAAAGGCAGCAGAAAGTGCGAATACAAGTGAGAAAGCGACTTTTTTCATTTATTTTATCTAATTATTGTGCAAAGATACCGCTTTTTCGGCAAAAAGCACTACTTTTGCAATTGTTTCCTTATGATAACGTAAGAAACCATCGAATATTTTAGAATTGGAAATCAAGAAATCATATCAAGCCGATCTGGAACACAAGCGAACAACCTCGTTCCTGTTGGGACTAATATTAGTCTTCGCTGTGTTGTATGTTGGGCTGGAGTATCATTCTACGCCTTCCACCTTCGACATGGATGCAGACTTAATGGATGACCTTCAGCAAGACATGGAAATGCTGCCTCCTGTGGAGGATAAAGATATGGTTTCTGCTCAGTCGCCTGCAGCTGCTCCAAAGGCTGTTACCACCAAGGTGAAGCATGTGGAACATACCACGGAGGACCTTTCCAAGATCGACCAGAACAGCGACAAGAAAGACTTGGGTGAGGGAACTGGTGCCAATGCACAGCAGAATGTGACAGAGGCCCTTCCGCAAAATGCACCACAGGATCCTGATAATCCACTTAACTTCCGGGTAGTGGAGGAGTTGCCACAATTCCCTGGCGGATGGGTAGAGTTTATGAAGTTCTTGAATAAGAACATAAAATATCCTGCCATGGCTCAACAGCGAAAGATTCAAGGTAAGGTGGTGGTTTCATTTATCGTAAACAAGGATGGATCGGTTTCTGCCATTAAGGTGACGAAATCGGCCGACCCGCTGCTCGATAAGGAGGCTATTCGTGTGCTGAATATGATGCCAAAATGGACAGCAGGAAAGGACAAGGGAAAAACTTGTAGAACAATGATAGCAATACCTATCAATTTCCAATTATAATGCAATAAGAATTATGTTAACAAGCGAAGTAATACTAACGAAAGTAAACGATTTTCTGGCTGCACTTACCTATGATCGTAAGCCGGTTTCTCTCTACGAACCAATTAAATATGTGCTCTCGATGGGTGGCAAGCGCATCCGTCCGGTATTGATGTTGCTTTCTTATAATCTTTTTAAGGAAAATCTTGAAAGTATCCTGATGCCAGCTGTGGCTTTGGAAACTTATCATAACTATACTCTTTTGCATGATGACTTGATGGACAATGCCGACTTGCGCAGAGGTCATACTACTGTTCACAAGAAATGGGATGCCAATACTGCCATTCTTTCAGGCGACTCGATGCTTGTACTCGCTTATCAGCGTATGCAGCAGGTGGATGCCCGTCATCTTCAGCCGGTATTAAACCTCTTCACTACTACAGCTTTGGAGATTGGTGAGGGACAGCAATACGATATGGAGTTTGAAACTCGCAATGATGTATCCGAGGATGAGTATATCGAGATGATTCGTCTGAAGACCAGTGTACTGTTGGCTTGTGCGATGAAGATTGGTGCCATCCTTGCTGATGCCGATGAGGAGGATCAGCAGAATCTCTATAAATTTGGCGAGCAGATAGGACTTGCTTTCCAGTTGCAGGATGATTATCTCGATGTGTATGGCGATGAGAAAGTTTTCGGCAAGGCTATCGGTGGTGATATCACCAGCAACAAGAAAACTTATATGCTCATCAATGCCTTCCAGAAGGCAAACGAAACTCAGCGTGCAGAACTCGAGAAATGGGTGAGCGCCAAGGATTTTGATCGCAAGGAGAAGGTGGCAGCTGTTACCCGTTTATATAATGAGATAGGTATCGACAAGCTGGCTCAGGCCAAGATCGAGGAATATTTCGAGAGCAGCCGTAAGTATCTGGCTGCCGTAAAGGTGGATGAGGAGCGCAAGCAGATTCTTTCAGCCTATGCCGAGGCTATGATGCATCGCAAGAAATAACAATAACACAATAACTAATCCTTAATAAAATCAACCAACGTGCCTTACAGAAGATTACCAAAAACAGATGTAGCTAGAGTGAAAGCGCTAAAGGTAGTGCTCGAGAATAGTGATATGTATACCGTAACCGATCGCTTCATTAACTGGGATACCATTAATGCTGCTCAGTCGGTATATCAGAAATTGACTACCGCAATGGATCAATACAAGCGCAATCTCGAGGCTCAGAAGCGTCATACGCCAAGAATCGAGAAATTGCAGCGTAATGCTTCTATGTATGTGAGCCATTTCCTGCAAGTTCTTTTTATGTCGGTCGATCGTGGAGAAATTAAGAAGAGTCAGCTGGAGCTTTATGGCATAAGCGATTCAGCGAGTCGCTTGCCTGATTTGAAAACGGTTCCTGCTATTCTGGAATGGGGAAAGAAAACCATCGAGGGAGAAAAGGAACGTTTGAAACATGGCGGTCGTCCAATCTATAATCCTACAATCGGAATGGTAAGTACTCATTATGATATCTATGCCGACGTTATCAAGGAACAGAATTTCCTGGTGGGACAGGTAGATAATGCTGTGGAGAATCTTCGCAAAATTCGTCCTGAGGTGGATGAGGTGCTGTTGGATATGTGGAACCAAATTGAAGCTCATTTTGCTGATCTTCCTGTGGAGAAACGTTTCAATGAGTGCAGAAAATATGGAGTAGTTTATTACTATCGTCGTCATGAGGAACACCTTTATTGATACACATGCCCATTTGGATGGGGAAGAGTTTAAGGAGGATGTTGCTCTGGTGGTGGAAAATGCTAAGGCGGCAGGTTTGGGAAAGGTGTTTGTGCCTGCCATTGATGCTGCCAGCATAGAGACGGTTCCTGCTCTTTGCAGTAAGTTTCCCGATTTTCTTTATCCAATGATGGGTCTTCAGCCTGAGGAGGTGAAGGAGGATTATCGGGAAGTGCTCGAACGTATGCACCAACTTTTGATGGCAGATACATCGAAGTTTGTGGCAGTGGGAGAGTGTGGTCTTGATTTTTATTGGAGTCGTGACTTTGAGAAAGAGCAGCTGGTGGCTTTCGAGGAGCAGGTGAAGTGGTCGATAGAAACCCGTCTGCCTCTGATGATTCACTGCAGAAAGGCACAGAACGAGTTGCTCAATATCCTGAAACCTTATCAGAAGGAGCTTCCTGGAGGAGTATTCCATTGCTTCACCGGCAATCAGAAGGAAGCCGAACGTTATCTGGAGTTCGATAACTTCGTGTTGGGAGTGGGAGGTGTACTCACCTTCAAGAGTAGTCATCTACGCGAAGATCTCCCTGCTGTAGTTCCTTTGGAACGAATTGTTTTAGAAACAGATAGTCCTTATATGGCTCCAGTTCCAAATCGCGGAAAGCGCAACGAACCAGCCTATGTCTATGAAGTGCTGAAGAGGTTGGCCGAAATCTATAATAAGACCGAAGATGAGGTAGCTGAAATCACGAATGCCAATGTAAATCGTGTGTTCGGAATTTGATTTGCATGAAAATAAATAGTCGAATATTTTGCAAGTCGCAATAAAAGTAGTATCTTTGCAAAACGAAATCCGTAAGGATAATTCTACTGATAGTGGAAGGAAAGATGCTCGAGTGGTTGAAGAGGCACGCCTGGAAAGCGTGTAAACGCCTAAAGCGTTTCGGGGGTTCGAATCCCCCTCTTTCC
>CAJOPE010000091.1 GCA_905236815.1 uncultured Prevotella sp.
ATGTTAAAAAAGCTAACTCAATGGTTTAGGTGGTCTAAACCGACGGTTTACGACCTCTAAACCGTGCATTTACGTTGGCTATTTCAACCGTATTCATTAATCACCAAATTTCAAGGAGTTATATTTCGTCGAACTCACACTAATTTATATGTGCTGATTTTAAAAAAAATATAGTATCTTTGTACTGAAATAGTTGACTACTGCACTTTGAAGGAAACAGAGAATCGTATATATGAGGCAATCGACTTGAAGAGTTTTTATGCCTCGGTGGAATGTGTGGCAAGAGGATGTGATCCACTTACCACCAACCTTGTTGTGGCTGATTCAAGTCGTACAGAGAAGACGATTTGTCTGGCAGTTTCGCCCACTCTGAAGGCATGCCACATCGGTGGACGTGCCCGTCTGTTTGAAGTGATACAGCGAATCCGTGAAATTAATCAGCAGCGACTCCAACGTATACCCGATCATAAGTTCAAGGGCAAGTCGGCTTCTGCCATAGAACTGAAGGAACATCAAGACTGGGAGGTGGATTATATTGTAGCAACACCCCGGATGGCGGAGTATATCCGCGTTAGTGCCAGCATTTACAATATCTACCTGAAGTATATTGCCCCAGAGGATATCCATGTTTACTCCATCGACGAGGTGTTCATGGATGTAACCGACTATCTGAAATCCTATCGTAAAAGTCCACACGAACTAGCTATGGATATCATTCACGACATCCTCAGCACTACGGGCATTACCGCCACAGCAGGAATCGGCACTAACCTTTATCTTGCCAAGGTGGCTATGGACATTGTGGCCAAACATGTGCCTGCAGATAAGGATGGAGTTCGCATTGCCGAACTGGATGAGATGAGCTACCGCAGGATGCTGTGGGATCATCGGCCACTTACCGATTTCTGGAGAGTGGGAAGGGGAGTGGCCAGCAAACTTGCCATCTATGGAATTGAGACGATGGGACAGATTGCCCGATTGTCGATGCAGAATGAGGGACAGTTGTATAAACTCTTTGGAGTGAATGCCGAATTGCTCATCGACCATGCCTGGGGCTGGGAGCCATGCACAATGCCTTTAATTAAAAGTTATAAACCTTCCACAAATTCGATTGGACAGGGACAGGTGTTGCAGTGTGGTTACGATTTTAACAAAGCCAAGGTGGTGGTAAAGGAAATGGCTGAAGCGTTGGCACTCGATCTGGTAGACCGGCATCTAATGACTTCCCAGATCTACCTTATTGTAAATTATGACCGTGAGTCGCTGAATGATTCACGGGTAAGACAACACTACGCAGGAGAGATCTCAAAAGACTATTACGGTCGGGAGGTTCCTAAATATGCTCACGGTACAGCCCGATTCGGACAGTTCACTTCCTCTTCAAGGAGGATACGCGATGCCATTGCCGAACTATACGAACAAATTGTTAATCCAGCATTACTGGTAAGGCGCTTGAATATTACGGCCCTTGAGGTTGTAAATGAAGATGAGGCTAATCAGAAGGATCATACTCCACAACAGTTGGATCTCTTTACCGACTACGAGGCAATTCGACAAAAAGAGGAGGCTCAGCAAGCAGAACTTGCCCGAGAACGGAAGATGCAGCTGGCAATGCTCAACATAAAGAAGAAGTTTGGCAAGAATGCTATCCTCAAGGGACTTGACTTTGAGGAGGGTGCTACTGCACGTGAACGTAACGAACAGATAGGAGGACATAAGGCATGACCGACAAGTATAATGATATCATAGATTTACCTCACTACGAACCGAAATACCATCCAAGAATGTCGATGCAGGCAAGAGCTGCTCAATTCTCACCTTTTGCTGCACTCACAGGTTATGAGGCGGCTATTCATGAAACAGGAAGATTGACTGAGGAGCAGGCCGAGATTAGCGAGAATCAAAATGAGGAACTAAACCAGAAACTCACTTACTTGATGAACTGCGGCGATCATCCTGAAATCTCGGTTACTTATTTCGAGGCTGACCAGAAGAAGTCGGGGGGTGCTTATCTTACTAAAACCAGTAGTTTAAGTAGGGTAGATGAATATACCCAACTTCTTGTACTCAGCGATGGCAGTTCAATCAAGTTAAGCAGTATACTTGCCCTGGAGGGAGAGATATTTGATACACTTGTTTGGTAAAACTCATATTTAAAGTTCATACATCAGATAATGACTGTCATGCATACCTAGACTTTGGTAAACTTTCTGTGCAAGCGCATTATTCTTGTCAACATATAATCTCAATGCTCCAGCATTGTCACTCTCGGCAATTATCCGTGCAAAATCGAAGAGTTCACGGAAAACGCCCTGTCGCCTGGAAGCAGGACGAACATAAACAGACTGTATCCAATAATAAAGCGAGTTGTTCCAATCACTCCATTCAGTAGTGAGCATCAAGGAGCCAAGCGACTCCCCCTCGTCATTTCGTGCGATAAGATAGATTGCCTTTCCATCATCCTCGATGGCATTTTTTACTCCCTCCCTTACGGTCTCGTAGTCAAGTTCGGTATCTTCGCTTTCCTTGGCCATCGCCAATTGAAATTGTACGATCGTTTCTGTATCCTCTAGGGTTGCTGTGTCAATTTTGTATTTCATAATCCAAACATATCATTCAACATTCTAAGTCCACTTTGTGTTCTGAAGATATTTTTCCGAACAGCCAGAATGGCATGTTCAGATTCATTATCCTCATAGAGATTCACGAGAAAATCAGCCTCAATAAGAATCTGATAGTCCATGTCCTCACACACATGATAGGTATGATGGTGAGCTACCAACCAGCAAATTCGCTCAATCTGCTCCTCTGTATAGCCACCAATGTTTGAGAGCAGCTCACGGGCAACAGCAGGCCCTTCCTTTTCCTGCATCTTTCCATTTTGATATCCATACTTTTTCTCGCTTGCCCTGATGCCGATATCATGCACAAGGGCAGCACTCTCTAGGATGAACTGTGTATTTTCATCCAATTTCTCACCCATACCAATCAAAGCCGCATAAGCATGCACCTTGGTGGTGTGTTGTACTCTTTTTGGATCACCATTATCATAGTTTATCATGGCGAGAGCCAATTCTTGAATCTTTGTCATAGTCAATCTAAATTATTCTGTTGGTTCCCAAAGTTCAACTCTGCGCCCATCTATATCCAGAATATGCAGGAACTTTCCCAACCCATCATATTTCTCAATCTTGTCAATAATGACAACCCCTTTTTGGCGAAGCTGTCCGGCTAGTTGCTCTATATTCTCAACGCGATAGTTGATCATATATTGTTGATTGTCATTCCAAAGATACTCGGTGGATGAAGGCATAGGACTCCAGACGGTTACACCAGTCTTACCACCACCATCTTTTTCCAGCCATTCAAACTTGTGTCCATAAGGATCATCCTTGATGCCCAAGTTATCCTCATACCATTTACGGGTAGCTTTCGGATCCTTACACCTAAACATAATGCCACCAATACCGGTAGCCTTCGAATCTTCCGATGAACTTCTCGACGATCTGATGAACTTCTTGTCCTGCTCTGGAATATTTTCCTCCTTTACATACCGCTCTACACGCATCGACAAATCATACTTCTCTCTTAAACGTGCAATAGTCTGCATCATCGGAGAGGCATGATGAGCATCAATAGCAGCCTGATTCTTCCAACTATCGATAAGAAGGACAGTTTCGGGAGTTGCTGCAGGAAAGAAGTACTCATATCTAAGATTCCCCTTTTCCTCACGAATAGCCTTGGCTGTTCCACTGGCCTCCATTTCCTCAACAAATTTGCGGGCACTGCCATTCTTGCCCGTATAATAGAGGTTTACTACTATTTCATGTTCAATTACTTTTTCCATGCGCTCACCGTTTTTTTGTGCAGATGCCGTAAGAAAGGACAATACTGCCAATAGGATAGTCGTTATTCTTTTCATCCTAAATATATATTATATAAAGTACAAAGTTACATAAAGATATCAACTGGAAGAAATAGAAATAGTTAAAGCTATATAATTTTATGCGAAAAAACAGGTATCAAATAAGCTAAAAACACCTCAAATAAAAAATTTGCAGATTTTTTTTGATTTTTATTTGGTGGATTCAAAAAATAGTATTACCTTTGCACTCGCTTAAAAGAAATAAGGGCGTTTAGCTCAGTTGGTTTAGAGCATCTGCCTTACAAGCAGAGGGTCGGCGGTTCGAATCCGTCAACG
>CAJOPE010000092.1 GCA_905236815.1 uncultured Prevotella sp.
AAGAGGAGGAGACTCGAACTCCCACGTCACAATTGACACTACCCCCTCAAAGTAGCGCGTCTACCAATTCCGCCACCTCTCCAACAAAAATAACAATTCTGAATAAATAGTGCCCAGAACAGGACTCGAACCTGCACGTTGTGAAACACACGCACCTGAAACGTGCGCGTCTACCAATTCCGCCACCTGGGCAGTTCAAAAGCTCGAGAGCCTTCTTGGTTTATTCAGAATATATTGAGCGGCAAACGAGACTCGAACTCGCGACCCCGACCTTGGCAAGGTCGTGCTCTACCAACTGAGCTATTGCCGCATCAAATCCTAAAATCATAGGAGCATTTCTCTAAATGCGAGTGCAAAGGTAATGACTTTCTTTTATTCCACCAAACTTTTGCAAGACTTTTTTCAAAAAAAGTTTGAAATTACCTTTGCACCTTATATATTATTAGTCCATTCTAGAACGATAATCGCTGTAATCGTATTCACGAAGCATCTCCAACTCGCCATCACAATGAACTATTGCGATAGAAGGATGAGATATTCCGTTAAACATATTGGTCTTTACTGTGGTGTAGTGCAACATGTCTTCCAGGATGATATTCTCCCCTATCTCCAATTCATGATCAAATCGCCAGTTGCCCATAAAGTCGCCACTCAGGCAAGAGCATCCGCCAAAACGGTAGACATGCTCACCACTGAAATCATCGCTTTCCAAAGTCTCAGCTCCTCTCACTGCTGGCTGATAAGGCATTTCCAGACAATCAGGCATGTGACAGGCGAAGCTTACATTGAGAATAGCCGTGCGAATTCCATGATTCTCCACAATATCCACTACCTGAGAAACCAACGGTCCTGTTTGCCAGCCAAAGGCACTTCCAGGTTCGAGGGTTACCTTCAAATGAGGATAACGCTGCTTGAAATCCTTCAGTATCTTGACGAGCAGTTCCACATCATAATCCTTACGAGTCATCAGATGACCTCCACCGAAATTGATCCACTTCAACTGAGGAAACCACTTGGCGAACTTCTCCTCAATATGAGTGAGCGTACGCTGAAACTCATCGGAATTACTCTCACAGAGTGTGTGGCAATGGAATCCCTCTATGCCTTCAGGCAGAGTTTCTGGCAGCAAGTCACTGGTAATTCCAAATCGTGTGCCAGGAGCACATGGGTTGTATATAAGTGTCTTCACCTCGGAATACTCAGGGTTCACACGCAAACCGAAGGATAGCGAAGGATTTGCTTTCTTTGCACGTTCGTAATACCTATTATATTGAGAGAGTGAGTTAAAATTGAGATGACTCGAGCAATGGGCAATCTCATCGATTTCATAATCATTATAAGCTGGCGAGAAAGTATGAGCAGGTGCTCCAAACTCCTCGAAAGCCAATCGAGCCTCAGAAAGTGAACTCGCCGTAGTGGCATGAATATACTCACGGAATATAGGGAAAGTCTTCCACAAAGCATAGGCCTTATAGGCGAGAATAATCTCAACATCGGCACGTGCGGCCACATCGCTGATAAGCTGAAGATTTTTTCTCAGTCGATTTTCCTCAAGTACATAAACTGGCTTGTGAAGCTCCTCAAAGGTGTCTAAATTCACTATCATTTATTGATTTATATTAAAATTGTTCTGCAAAGATAACTTTTTATCCTCGATAAATTGTCAGATTGCAATATTTTTAATACTTTTGCAAGTGAAAAGATTTAATCCTACAAATGAAGCTAGTAATAATGACTAAATCCACATTCTTTGTGGAAGAAGACAAGATACTTGCCACGCTCTTTGACGAGGGAATGGACAACCTGCACTTGTATAAGCCAGGGTCATCCCCTATGTATTCTGAGCGACTGCTCTCATTATTACCCGAAGAAAGCTATCGAAAAATCACTGTCCACAATCATTTCTATCTGAAAGAGGAATACAAACTCGGAGGTATCCACTTCGACAACCCTCTCGCAAATGTGCCAGATGGATATAAGGGAAAATTCAGCAGCACTTGTACTAGTTTTGACCAGTTGAAAGCTCTGAAAAAGAAGTCGAGCTATGTATTCCTGAAGAATATCTTCGACTGTCTGGAGTTTAAGGAGGAACGTTCAACCTTCACGATGAATAAGTTGGAACAGGCTGCCGATGCAGGGCTTATCGACAAGCATGTATATGCACTCGGAGGTATGAGCCTGGAGAACCTTAAGATTGCCAAGGACCTTGGTTTTGGGGGTGTAGTGATATGCGGCGACTTGTGGAATCGTTTTGATATCCACAACGAGGCAAACTATTCACAACTGATAGAGCACTTCAATAAGTTAAGAAAGGCTATTAGCTAGAACAACTTTTATTATTTTTAAATATAAACGCTAAAGTAATGAGTGAGCAAAACTCTAATTTTATGGTATTCTCTGGTACCTCTTCGAGGTATCTAGCAGAAAAGATTTGTAAAAGCCTTGACTGCCCGCTGGGTAATCTCCTTATCACCAAGTTCTCCGATGGAGAGTTTGCTGTATCTTATGAGGAGTCAATCCGCGGACGTGATGTATTCCTCGTTCAGAGTACATTCCCAAATTCCGACAATCTGATGGAGCTTCTCCTGATGATTGATGCAGCAAAGCGTGCTTCTGCTAAGCACATCATTGCTGTTATTCCTTATTTCGGTTGGGCTCGTCAGGATCGCAAGGATAAGCCAAGAGTTAGCATCGGTGCTAAACTTGTAGCCGATTTGCTGAGTGTTGCAGGTATCGACCGTCTGATCACTATGGACCTCCATGCCGATCAGATTCAGGGTTTCTTCAATGTGCCAGTAGATCACCTCTATGCATCAGGTGTACTCCTTCCTTATGTTCAGTCTCTGAAATTGAAGGATCTCGTAATCGCTTCTCCTGACGTGGGTGGTTCTAAGCGTGCAAACACTTATGCCAAGTATCTGGGTTGTCCACTTGTTCTTTGCAATAAGACTCGCGCTCGCGCTAATGTGGTTGCAAGCATGCAGATTATCGGTGATGTTAAGGACAAGAATGTTGTCATCATCGACGATATGGTGGACACAGCTGGTACAATCACTAAGGCTGCCGACATTATGAAGGAGGCTGGCGCAAGCACTGTTCGCGCACTTGCTTCTCACTGTGTAATGAGTGGTCCTGCTTCTGAGCGTGTTCAGAACTCTGCTCTTGAGGAAATCGTCTTCACCGACTCTATTCCTTACTCTAACCGTTGCTCTAAGGTTAAGCAGATCTCTATTGCAGATATGTTTGCTGAGTGCATCCGCCGTGTAGAGGATAACAAGAGTATCTCTTCACAGTATCTTGTGTAGAAAACAAATTACATTAATATAAATAGAAGGCTGCATTTCCATTTTGGTTTGCAGCCTTTTTCCTTTAAATCCGAATATGACCGAAAAACAATACCAGCAACTTATTAATAGAATATCCACCAACAAGGAATCTAAAGAAGATATACAATCTTCGCATGCTGGCCGATGAAGGAAAGCCTGAAGCCGAATTCTATCTTGCCACCTGTTACCGGGAGGGATATGGACCAAAGAATGGCGGAAAGGATTTCTCAAAGGCATTTTATTGGATGAGAAGAGCTGCCGAACATGGCTATGCCTTTGCCATGAATGACACCGGCTATTATTTTGAATACGGAATAGGAACAGAAAAGTCGATAGAAGATGCTTGTTATTGGTACGAGAAAGCAGGCGAGGCTGGAGATGCCAGTGGATATTCAAATCTGGGACGTATTTATTATCTAGGAGAAGGAGGATGCATTAACTATGATAAGGCTTTAGCTACTACAGTAAAGCTGCCAGAATGGGACATGCAGGAAGTCAGTATCAACTCGCCATAATGTATTATGAAGGTGAAGGAACAGCAAAGAGTCTACCACAGACCATCAAATGGTTGAAAGAAGCTGCAAACCAAGAGCATGCTGATGCTATGAGCTATCTTGCCATCATGTATCAGTTTGGTGAAGGTGTGGAAAAGGATTGTGCCAAAGCTGCCGACCTATACAAAAGAAGTTTTCTAAAGGGAAATATTCCTGCAGAAGCCAATCTTGCAGAACTTTATCACGAAGGCGAAGGAGTGGAGAAAGACTTGGAAAAAGCCTTCATTCTCTATCTCCATGCAGGCGAAAATGGTGATGTATGTTCTCAGACTCAATTGGGAAAGGCCTATCTGAATGGTGAGGGTACTCGAAAGAGTTTGATGCTTCACACTCATGTTATTTATGACACTTAATTATCCAACTCAAAAATAACATCAGCCTTATAGTTGGCTTTTGAAGCCGAAGTAGATACCTTTATACTAATATTTTTTTTTACTTTAGGAGAATAATATACCTTATCAAAGAGGCATTGTTTTGATATATAGCGAACAAGTTTCTCCTTTTTAATATCCTTAAAGGGGGCTATACCTATTACTTTATAAATCATATCAGCTATATGTCCAAATTCTCTATATAGATCATCATCATCAGAAGATTGTAACATATATTTTGCTCCAACCAATCTGCTATATTTTAAAATAGGCTCCACTATTACAACTCCCCAGGGTATATCTATCCTAAGTAAAATACCATTTAATAATTTAAGATCTTTTTCGTAAGCTCCTAATATATTGCTATAAGCTACTTTAATAATCAAGGCCTTAACAGAATCCATCTTTTCCTCAAAAAAGATACTATCTTTTTTATGGTATCATTTTTTGTTTTGCTCCAAACTGCATTTGTGATAAATAGCAGTAAGGTAAAAAAAAAGATTTTATTATTCATTCTTATTTTTATATAGAATAAAAATATTGCGTTTATTATAAACAGCTCTACCTGCCTAATGTACAATTTTGTATTCGTTGAATTAATTGTAATTATTGCATATCTCATTTCCATTTCTTTGAAACAAATGCCTTACTTCTATTTTTTATTAGAAAATAGATTTCGCATATAATTATCATAAAGAGTATTGAAAAGAACTCACTAAACCGACAAATAAATTTCCAACTAAAATATTCACTTATAGAATTATAAGTATAATACTCTTGAATATATCGATAATCATAAGGGTCTATTTCAGTTAAAAAACAAGAAATGAAAAAAAACACAATTGCTTCACATATTGCTTCTATCTTAGAGAATCTACGCCAAAACATTATTAGATAAACTGGGAAATTTTCACAAACATAGAATAGTGAAAAAAAGATAGAAAGCCATGGAGAGCCAAAAGGTGATTTTTGGTAAATCACATTATTTTCGTACTCTATACTAACACTAATAAATAATACAACAAAAATGGCTATATAGGATAAAAGCCATCTAGATGAGAGATATTTGAAATAACACAAAATCTTCATATTTCTTCTGTTGGATACAATTCATTAAAACATCATTTGTTACAGATTGATGATGGACTTTTCCTTTCAGTTGTTTTCTTAGAATGGGTGTCCACACTTTTACTGTACCATACGAGGAGTTCTAAGTTCTCATTCACGCTTATATTAGATTTTCAAGGACAAAGATATAAAAAACATCGCATAATAGAGAATAGTTTGACCGATTATTTTTGTGATAGCTTCAAGAAGATAAGTGGTTTATCTCTCACACACTCGCTCAAAATTGACAATTACTAAGTAATTCCGCATAAATTAACGTGAGTTCGACGAAATATAACTCCTTGAAATTTGGTGATTAGCGAATACGGTTGAAATAGCCAACGTAAATGTACGGT
>CAJOPE010000093.1 GCA_905236815.1 uncultured Prevotella sp.
TAAGTAATTTGTTATAAGTTATTCGCTATTATAAAGGAGGTGTTGCAGAGGTGTCTGCAATGCCTTCTTTGCGTTTTTAGGCCATCTCTCCCGAATAGTATTATTTGTTGTCAATAAAGTATTAGGTTTTCTCAAATTTTAGTTTTACCTTTGCAGCAAACCTAAATTTATTATATCAATTAGATCTATTTGTATGAGACGTGCGATTTTACTTTTATTACTGGGATTACTGATTCTTCCGCTTTCGGCAAAATCTAGTTTCGTCCAAGTTAAGGATGGACATTTTGTGAAAGATGGAAAACCCTATTATTATGTTGGTACCAATTTCTGGTATGGCGCAATGCTCGCATCAGAAGGTCAGGGAGGCAATCGTGCCCGTTTGGGAAAAGAGCTCGACCGGATGAAGGAAATGGGTATCGACAATCTTCGAATTCTTGTTGGTTCTGATGGTGAGCGAGGTGTGAAAACCAAAGTGGAGCCAACCCTTCAAGTTGAGCCGGGTGTCTATAATGATACCATCCTTGCTGGTCTTGACTATCTCCTGATGGAAATGGGCAAGCGCAAGATGGTGGCTGTGCTCTATCTCAACAACAGTTGGGAATGGAGTGGTGGCTATGGTTTCTATCTCAACAAGGTGGGAGCAGGCCGCATCCCTCAGACCGATGTCGATGGCTATCCTGCATTCATGGAATACTGCTCGCAGTTCTCTACCAATCAGAAAGCTCAGGAGCTATTCTTCAACTATGTGAAGTTTATTCTTGGTAGAACAAATCGATATACCCACAAGAAGTATGTCGACGATCCCGCTATTATGAGCTGGCAGATAGGTAATGAGCCAAGAGCCTTCAAGAAGGAAGTGCTCCCTGATTTCGAGAAATGGTTGGCCAAGACTTCCAAACTTATCCGAAGCATCGACAAACACCATCTTATCAGTATTGGTAGTGAGGGCTCATGGGGATGCGAGAACGACTATGGAGTATGGGAACGCATCTGCGCCGACAAGAATATTGACTACTGCAATGTGCATCTTTGGCCATATAATTGGAGTTGGGCACACAAGGAAACTTTGATAGAAGACTTGCCTCAGAGTTGCAAGAATACCAAGGAGTATATCGACAAGCATCTTGCCATCTGTGCAAAAATAAAGAAACCTCTTGTGATGGAAGAATTCGGCTATCCAAGAGACGGCTTCTCTTTCTCACCAGAAAGTACCACAAAGGGTAGAGACGGATACTATAAGTATGTTTTCTCGCTGGTTGGTGACAATGCCGCAAGCGGTGGCTATTTTGCCGGCTGCAATTTCTGGGGATGGGGTGGTTTCGCCAAGCCAAAGCATGTGCAATGGCAGGTAGGCGATGACTACACAGGCGACCCTGCTCAGGAACAACAAGGTCTCAATTCTGTATTCTCATCTGATGAATCTACCTTGAGAGTAGTAAAAGATGAAGTGGACAGAATGGCTAAACTTCGTAAATAAAGAAAATTACAATTTATATACTATATTATGAATCACAACAGAAACAATTTCAAGCAAGTGCTTGCAAATTGCAGGTATCTTGTACTGTTAATTATGTTGTTGCTTCCTTTTAGTGCCTTTGCTCAATCGCTCATTCACGGTACTGTGACTGATCGAAATACAGGTGAGGCAATTATTGGAGCAACTGTGAAAGTAAAGGGTGGAGGAGCAGGTGCTGTAACCGATCTGGATGGTGCCTTCTCTATTTCGGCCAGTAGAGGTCAAACCATCGAAATATCTTATGTGGGATACGCTACATTAACCACAAAAGTAACAGGCTCAAGCCTTGATATCAAGATGAGTGAGGATGCTCAGACCTTGAATGATGTCGTTGTTGTCGGTTATGGTGTTATGAAGCGTTCCGACCTTACTGGTTCTGTTTCGTCCATCAACGAGGAACAGATTAAGAAAGGTGTGAACACTAGTCTGGAACAGGCAATGCAAGGTCGTATCGCTGGTGTTCAGGTGATGCAGAACTCAGGTGCTCCAGGTGGTGGAATCTCAGTTCAGATTCGTGGTATCAACACGTTCAGTGGAAATGAGCCTCTCTATGTAATCGATGGTATTGCTCAGAGTGGTAATAACGAGAATGGTTCCAGTTCTGTTATGGCAAGCATCAACCCTTCAGACATTACTTCCATCGAAGTTTTGAAGGATGCTTCAGCTACAGCCATCTATGGTTCACGAGCTTCTAATGGTGTTGTAATGATTACAACTAAGCGTGGTCAGGAAGGTAAGGCTAAAATCCAGTATGAAGGTTATGTGGGTTGGCAGCAGATGCCAAAGAAGTTGGATGTGATGTCTTTGCCTCAGTATGCTACCTTCTATAACGAGCGTGCACGCATTCAGGGATGGGGCGAACGTGAAGACTATAAGCACACCGAGCTCCTAACAGATGGAACCAACTGGCAGGATGAACTTTTCCAAACTGCTTTTATGCACAATCATAGTGTGAATATCAATGGTGGTACCAAAGATATGCACTATAGCATCTCGGGTGGTTTCCTCGATCAGGATGGTACTGTTCTTGGCTCTGGTTTCTCTCGTGCAAGTATTCGTACAAACTTTGATACCAATATCACCAAATGGTTGCAGGTGGGTACAAACATCTATTATGCAAACACAAAGCAGTTGAATACTTTTAGCTCTGGTAGTGTCATCAAGACGGCTCTCGACCAGTATCCTGATGTAGCTCCTCGTAATCCAGATGGAAGCTATGCGATGCCTGAGACAAACAGTATGTCAACCTATTATACCAATCCAATTTTCGAGGCAAACGTTCGCGAAAACAAAGATAATAATTATACTTTAGATTATAATGCCTTTGCCAGTCTCAGTCCTGTAAAGGGATTGAATATTCGAGTTGAATATGGTGGAAATCGTGGATGGACAAACAACTATTATTATCAGCCATCCTATACTTATGGTACTACAGTTGTTCGTTCTGAAGGTTCTAGAACCAAGAACTTGAGCAAGTACACTTCTTTCAAGCAATATGCTACCTATGATATAGATCCTTTTAAGAACCACCACCTCCAGATTATGGCTGGACATGAGGCTCAGTGGGGTAATTGGGAGACACTTTCTGGTACACGTTATGACTATATCTCAAATAGTCTTCATTCTTTAAATGTAGGAGATGCTAGTACTGCAAAGAATACAGGTGATGATGGAACTAAGTGGGGTATAGAATCCTATTATGGTCGCTTGAATTACAACTTCATGGATCGCTATCTTTTCACAGCTACACTTCGAGCTGATGGTAGTACAAGTTTCTCATCTGTTAATAATAATAACTGGGGCTACTTCCCTTCTGTAGCAGCAGCTTGGCGTGTTAATAACGAAAAGTTCCTGAAGGATGTGAAGTGGTTGAATAACCTCAAACTTCGTTTAGGATGGGGTCTTGTTGGTAACCAGAGTTCTGCTTCTTATGCTTATGGTGCAAAGATGGCAAATAGTGCTACTGCTTGGGGTACAGGTTATTATCCAGGCAACTTCTCAAATTATAATCTTAAGTGGGAAACTACTAAAGCATGGAACATTGGTCTTGACTTGAATCTTCTGGATAACCGTATTGAGTTTATCGTGGATGCTTATCTGAAGAAGACCGATAATTTGTTGATGAAGGCATCCCTGCCAACCTATATCATCAAGGGTGACTATCTGGGAATGGAGGCTCCTTGGGTGAACACAGGTTCAATTGAAAATAAGGGTATTGAATTCTCCTTGAACACTGTAAATATCATGAACAAGGATTGGCAGTGGCGCACTGGTGCAACCCTCAGTGTCAACAGAAATAAATTGTTGAAATTAAATTCTGAGGATGCTACCATTACAGGTGTTGTAGATTCAGATACTTACACTCTTTCTGAAGTAGGTGGTCCTGTTGGTCGCTTCTATGGTTATAATGTCATCGGTATGTTTACTGATGAGGACAGTTTCTACCAGAGAAATTCTCAGGGCGAATTCCTACTCGATAAGAATGGCAATAAAGTTCCTGTAGCTCGTCCTGCAGATTCTTCAACAGGCAAGATGTATGATATTGCGGCCAATGGTGTATGGGTAGGTGACTATATCTTCGAGGATGTCAATAAAGATGGCATCATTACTGAGGCCGACCGCAAGTATATCGGCGACCCTAACCCTAATTTCACTTTTGGTTTGAACAACACAGTGACTTGGAAAGATTTCGAATTAAGTGTCTTTATCAATGGTAGTGTTGGTGGAGATGTTTACAACCTTGTTCGTCAGGAGCATACCAATACTCAGCGATACAGCAATTTGATGGCTTATGTTGCCAACTATGCGCAGATTGGACTTAAAGATGCTAATGGAAGTGCAACAGATATTAGCAATGTATATGTTACCAATCCAACAACAGCTCAAGTACAGCGTATCAGCTCTGCTGGTAGTTCAATGAACGATAATAACCGTATCAGCAACCGTTTTGTGGAAGATGGTTCCTATCTCCGTTTGAAGACTATCTCATTGGCATGGAATTTGCCTAAGAAATGGCTCTCTCCATTGCAGCTTGACTGGGTACAGGTATATGGTAATATTCAGAACCTCTTCACCATCTGTGGTTATGATGGCTATGATCCAGAAGTAGGTGCTATCGGACAGAGTGTACTTCTTCAGGGAATTGATAACTATCGCTATCCATCTCAAAGAATCTACACTGTTGGTTTGAAGGTTAAATTCTAAAAGGAAATCTACAATGAAAAAAATTAATATATATATGATATCGGCTTTGGCTGGACTCACCTTAGGTTTTTCCAGTTGTAGCGATGACTTCTTGAATCAGACGCCAAATGGTCAGTACACCGCCGAGACCTATTATTCAAGCGATGAAGCTGTAATGAAAGGTACTGAGCCTCTGTATAACCGTGCTTGGTTTGATTTCAATCGTCGTGCTCTTATCGGAATGGGTTCTTATCGTGCAAATGAGGCGTTTAACCCTTACGTAAGTGCAGAGTTTGCTTATTTCCAGGTTACAGGTCTTACATCCGACTTGGCGTCTGCATGGGCATCTTTATACAATGTGGTTGCAATGAGTAATGCAACACTAACCAATCTGAAGAATTTTACCACAAGTGATGTAACTCCAAGTGTAAAGAATGCAGCGATGGGAGAGTGCTATCTGATGAGAGGTTGGGCATACTTCTATCTGCTTCGTGGATGGGGCGACAACATCCTCTACAATGATAATCAGAAATTGGTAGATAACCCTATCCAACCATTGAATACTGAATCAGATGTATTGAAGTTTATTATCCGCGATTTCGAGAAAGCTGCTGAACTTCTTCCAGAAAACGGAATGGATAAGCATCCGAACCGTTATGCAGCCAAAGCTGCTCTCGCCAAGGCATTACTGGCACAGAGTGGATGGCAGGCAGGTACTCAGGGCGACCATAATCGTGATGAGGCTACCCTTAAACGCGTGAAGGATCTCTGTGATGAGGTTATCAACAGTGGTAAGTTCTCATTGATGGACAATTATGAAGATCTCTTCAAGGCACAGAATAATGATAATAGTGAAACTATCTTAGCTATGCGTTGGGCAGATCCTAGCTATGGTTCATGGGGCGAAGTGAATGCTACTTATTCCGACCTTGCTTTTCCTGAGGTAACCACCGACGTGAATGTATGGGGTGGTAGTCTTTGCGCAACTCCTCAGATGCTGGATTATTATAACGAGGATCCTGCAGATTCTATTCGTAGAAATGCAACATTCTTCACTCCTCGTTCCCATTATGATTATATTCACAAGCAGGAAGGCGGTTATACCTATAACCATAACTGGTGTCAGTTGAAGAAGGGCGTACTTGGAAATAAAGCCGATGTGGCTCCTTGTGGACTGGCTCAGATGGCATCTCCTCTGAATACATACATTCAGCGCTATGCAGATGTATATTTGATGAAAGCTGAGGCAATTCTTGGCAATCAGACATCTACTTCCGATCCTGAGGCTTTGGCTGCTATCAATGCAGTTCGAAATCGTGCGCATGTAGCTCCTTATACCTCAATTAATTTCGACAAGATCCTTCGCGAGAGAATGATCGAGTTCTGTATGGAATTCTTTAATTGGTGGGATCTTGTAAGCTATTATCGCTGGAAGCCAGATTATATGACAACCTACTTCAATCATGTACAGCATCGTGGCTGTCAGATGCGTGATGGTGATGTGGTCAAGAATGCTGATGGTACTTTGAGCTACCGCTTCATTCCTTATGGACAGAACGTATGGTACATCACAGATGCATCTACAGGAAATGTATATTGGAATGACTTTGTCGCAACTTCAGAAACCGACAATACACCAGTGGCAGGACGAGGAACAAAGAAGGATTATAAATTTGATTTTGATAAACTGATAGATAATGTTTCCGGCTATCAGGCTATCACCCTTAATGAGGGTAATATCTTTATGCCTTATCCTGAAACAGATGTTATCAAGAATCATTATCTGAATGAGGCTCCTCAACCTTATGATTTTAATGATGGAGAATAATACTTAAATTTGATTTCGTATGAAAAAGAATATATTAGATATCAAGAGTCTTTGGGCATTACTGCTTGTTGCAGTTTTCTCCATGGCATTCGCAGCTTGTAGCGATAAAGACTCGGTTGGTGGTACCCCAGAGATTACTGGTGTGAAGGTTCTGTCTTCGGATACTACCAATTATAAGTATGACAATTATTATACTAAAGCAGGAGCAGGCACAATGCTCGCTATTATGGGTAATAACCTTGGTCATACACTCGAGGTGTATATCAACAACCAGAAGGTGGCTTTCAATTCTACAATGAATACAGATCACAGTATTATTGTATCTGTGCCAACCGAGGAGAAAGACAGTTTTAAATTATCTGCTTTCGACAGTTCTATTCCTGATGAGATTCGTGTCGTTACAGGTGGTGGTACAGCTGTTTATGCTTTTAAGATAACCGCTCCTGGTCCTCAGTTGCAGCGTGTTGAAGCTATTTATCCTCGCAATCCAGGTGATGTGTTGAAACTTCATGGATTGAATCTTTTGGATATAGAAAAGATTTATATTACAGACGTTTCCGCTGCAACTCTTGATACAACAAAATGGACAGAGGTTCCTGGTAACCACGTGGCAATTACTGATTATAAGTCTGTAAAGCAAAAGAGATTCACCAATAGCTCTAATACATTCCAGACAGAATCTGAATTAGAAGCAGTAGTTCCAGAGAATGTTCCTGAAAATGGTGCCTTGGTTATCGAGTGTGCAGCTGGTACAACATATTATGCATTCTACAGACGTCCTGGTACACCTGTTATCTCATCTGTTTCTTCTGATATGCCAGAGATTGGTGAGACATTAGTAATTACAGGACGTGAGTTTGTACAGATAGAGAGTATCAAATATGGTGATATTACTTTGACCCCTGATGAGTTCACTGTATCTCAGTCTGAGGATTCAATCTTTATCCCATTCACCAAGAAACCATCTGTAGGTAGTGAAGCTTCTATTACAATTACTACACCTGGTGGAACTGCAACCGCAAACAACTTCTATGATTATACCACAATTCTTACTACATTTGATGGTGATGCTGCTGATAATGGTTGGGATCCTAAACCAAACTACGGCGATGCAGGTAATGCAGATGGTAAGTATGCACAGATTAAAGTAAAGAAGGAATTCCAGCAGTGGTGGGGTACAATGGTATATTACCGCAAGGATTGGGATGGCAATACATTCCCACTCTCAAGTAATATTCCAAGTACTGCTCCTGCAGATAAGGTTTACTTCGCTTTTGAGGTTTATGATAACGGGTCAAGTTTCAATAATGGAGACTATTGGGGCTATCTGCGCTATATGATTCAGCCTGCAGATGATTCAGAAAATCAATATGATAACTTTGGCTGGGCAGATTATGATTCGGGTGTTGGTATGTTCCCTGATGGTCCTACTCTTGGTGATTATGAGGGTAATGCCTACAAGAACAAGTGGTATCGTGTAGTAATTCCATTGAGCAAGTTCGGATGTTATAAGGGAAAGACTTATGCAGATATTGTTAAGACAGGATTGCATCAGTTCCGTATTCAGAGCATCAACCAAGGTACACACCAAGGTAAGATCGATGTTAGAATTGATAATGTTCGTGTTATCTACCTTCCTTAATCAATTAAAGTGATAGAAATATGAAAATCAAGAATATTTTAAGCTTGACACTCTTCTTCGTTGCAACTCTGTTCATCCAGAGTTGTAGCGATAAGGACAGCGTAAGTGCTTCTGGATTGAGTGTTACTGGCGTTACTGCTGATGAATTGTCATTTGATTCTCCAGCAAATAGTAAAATGATTGGTATAACTACTGATGGTGACTGGACTATCTCTGTTCCTGATGCTGATACCGCATGGTTGAGTGTTACCCCTCATTCAGGTTATGGTTGGGAATATACGGATACAACAAAATCTAATACCAATGCGTATGTGAAAGTGATGGTACAGAAGAATGCGGGTGCTACTCGTACTTCTTTAATCACGGTATCTACAGGTAATCTGACCAAGGAAATCAAGGTTACTCAGAAGGGAGTGGCTATGGACCCTAATGATCCTTTCGAGAGCGTATATAGCTTGATAGAAAATATTAAGGTGGGATACAACTGGGGTAATACTCTTGATAGTAATCCTTCTGGTGATTGGTGGACAAGTTCTATTCAAGGACTCAGTGGCCGTGATCTAGCCTTAAAATATGAGACATCTTGGGGACAGCCTGTTACAGAGAAAGTAATGATTGATAGTCTTGCTGCTCGTGGTTTCAATATTATCCGTATTCCTGTTACATGGGGCCCTCATTTGGATGCAAACAATAAAATTGATGAAGCATGGATGGCTCGTGTGAAAGAGGTGGTTGATTACGTAATTAGCAATAACTGCTATTGTATTATCAATGTAATGCACGATACAGGTACAAGTGGATGGCTGCGTGCAGACAAGGATATGTATGCAGATGAGACAGTAAAGTATCAAGCTATTTGGAAACAGGTAGCAGAAGAGTTTAAGTCCTATGATCAGAAATTGATTTTTGAAAGCTTCAATGAGATTTTGAATGCCAATAGTTCATGGACTGGTCCTGCTGATAAGTCTGCTTACGAAACCATCAACAAACTACAGCAAGATTTCGTGAATACAGTTCGTGCAACGGGTGGTAATAACGAATATCGCAATCTGGCAATTACGACATATGCAGCTACTGGTAATGCTGGTGATGGTGATCCTCTTGCAGAACTTGTTGTTCCTACCGATAAGCATCCAAATCATATCTATTTGTCAATTCATAGTTATGATCCATATAATTTCTGTAACTACAATGCTGGTAAGAATACTGATGGATCTAGCTTCGATTATAACAAGTCTGTATGGGATGAGGAATGTACAGCTACTATCGATAAGCTTTTTGAACGTTTGAATAGCACTTCTGACCGACTTGGTATTCCTTATGTACTAGGTGAGTTTGGTGCTATTGATGCGAGCAAGAACATTACCGAACGTATAAAATATGTAGACTACGTTGCTGGGAAATTAAAAGCCAATGGTACTACAGGTTTATGGTGGATGGGATTATATGACCGAAAGACCCAAACCTGGAATAATAATTATGAGTACACAGATAAGGATAATGTAAGTCAGAAACTCTCTGTAGATGAGTCTGTTTTAGTACAACATCTAATGAACATTTTCTCAAAGTAAATGCGAATGTAGAGCAATATAATCTTATTTGCATTTAAAGTATTAGCATCCGGC
This sequence comes from uncultured Prevotella sp., assembly GCA_905236815.1. Classification (GTDB taxonomy): domain Bacteria; phylum Bacteroidota; class Bacteroidia; order Bacteroidales; family Bacteroidaceae; genus Prevotella. Next base: position 9,795 of record CAJOPE010000093.1, read on the forward strand.
AAAATAGTATCATATTTTGTCGGATGTTTGTTTTATCTTTGCATCGTGAATATATGTATTTGAAACTACAAACCTAATAAAGAAAAAATTTGTTTATTTTATGAAGAAGTTACTGTTTCTAGTTATGATGTTATGTTCTGTTGTGTCAATCCATGCGCAAAAATGGGAACATCTAGCAGATACTCCTCAGATGGGGTGGAGTACCTGGAATAAATTCCAGGGAAATATTAATGAGGATATTATCAAGGGCATAGCTGATGCAATGGTCGAGAGTGGACTTAGAGATGCTGGCTATGTATATATTAATATTGATGATTGTTGGCATGGTAAGCGTGATGCTAACGGTTTTATAACAGTTGATGAAAAGAAATTTCCTAGTGGAATGAAGGCACTGGCTGATTATGTTCATTCTAAAGGGTTGAAACTGGGTATTTATTCAGATGCAGGTACTGGAACTTGTGCTGGCATGCCTGGATCTCTTGGACACGAATATCAGGATGCGTTGCAATATGCTCGTTGGGAAATCGACTATTTGAAATATGACTGGTGTAATACTACCAATGTGAATCCTCAGGGAGCTTATCAGTTGATTAGTGATGCTTTGCGTGCTGCAGGTCGCCCAATTCTTCTCAGTATGTGTGAGTGGGGTAACAGCCACCCTTGGAAGTGGGCTTCTGAAATAGGACATAGCTGGCGTACTACTCCAGACATTTGGTGTGATTTCGACAGTCTTCGTGTGTTCCCAGACTATACGCAATTTGGTGTTATGCAGTGTATAAATTATAACGATTCACTTCGTGGTTATGCTGGTAAGGGACATTGGAATGATCCTGATATGCTGGAGGTTGGTAATGGCATGACAAATAATGAGGATCGTGCGCATTTCACTATGTGGGCAATGATGGCATCTCCATTGATTATTGGTAATGATATCCGAAATATGAGTGAGGAGACTAAAGCTATTCTTATGAACAAGGAGGTTATTGCTTTTAATCAAGATACTCTTGGTGTTCAGGGATTACATCTTTGCGATGAGGCTGGTATTGCTGTCTGGTTCAAGCCACTTGCGAATGGTGACTGGGCTATGACGCTTTTTAATCCTACAAAGAAAGATGTGAAGTTTGCTTTGAACTGGCAGAATTATAATTTTACAGATGATGAGGTAAGCAAGTTAAGTACTGATTTTGATAAGATTATCTATAAAGTGAGAGATGTCTGGCAGCATAAGCTAGTTGGAAAGACCTCTAAGAAAAATAAGGTTGACCGTACGGTAGTTGTTCCTGCAAGAGATGTGATTACTTATCGACTGATTAAGGGCTAAAGATGAATAAGCTAAAATATATTATATTATGCTTGCTTTGTCTGATACTTGGTATGCAGTCAAAAGCACAGATTGTAGGCAAGAATATTGTTGTTACCATCACACCAGATCATAAGGATTGGAACTACAAGACTGGTGAGAAGGCTACCTTTATAGTAAATGTTCGTAAGTCACAGACACTTTTGGATAATGTAAAGGTTAGCTATGAGGCAGGCCCTGTGATGTATCCTGAAGTGAAGAAGACCGCTACCCTCAAAGATGGTACGATGAAATACACAGCCAGTATGTCAACCCCAGGCTTCTACCGCTTGAGCGTTACTGCAGAAGTAGAAGGTAAGAAATATGAGGGAAGATGTACGGCAGCTTTCTCACCAGAGAAAATTCAGCCTTATTGCAAAGAACCAAAAGACTTTGACGGATTTTGGAAAAAAGCATTGGCTGATGCAAGATTTAATGATTTAAACTCGACTAAGCGTCTGCTACCAGAGCGCTGTACAAAGGACGCTAATGTATATGAAATAAGTTACGTTAATAATTCTTGGAATAGCAGAATGTATGGAATACTCTCGGTACCTGTGAAGGCAGGAAAGTATCCTGCACTTCTGCGAGTTCCTGGAGCTGGAGTTCGTCCTTATACGGGTGATACCTACACTGCCCCTTCTAAGGCAATTGTTCTTGAGATCGGTGTTCATGGTATTCCTGTAACTATGGAACAGAAAGTTTATGATAATTTACTGGCTGGTGCCTTGAATAATTACTGGTCGACTAATCTGGATGAGCCTAACGAGAACTTCTACAAAAGAGTAGTTACTGGTGCTGTTCGTGGCGTTGATTATATTGCTTCTCTTCCAGAATGGAATGGCAAGACTATCGGTGTTACAGGTGCAAGTCAGGGAGGTTTCCTCTCCTTGGCTGTTGCCGCCCTCGATAATCGTGTTACATTTCTGGCAGCAGTTCATGATGCAATGTGTGATTTTGAGGCAGAAGTACATGGCGTGGCAGGTGGATGGCCCCATTATTTCCATGACAAGGCTAAGTTGGAAAGTATGAAAAATTCAAAGACACTGGAAGCAAAGATCGAAGGTGCTCGTTATTACGATGGGGTTAATTTTGCAAAGAGATGTCATGTTCCAGCATGGTTCTCATTTGGTTATAACGATGACGTAGTACCTCCTGTGTCTTCTTATGGACTTTATAATATATATCCCGCAGAGAAGAAATTGTCTGTTTATCAGCAAACAGCTCACTTCTGGTATCAGGAGCAATGGGATGAATGGCAATCCTTTATCATTGATAATTTGAAATAACATTGAGTATGAAGAAATTTCTAATACTATCAATCGGACTTTTGCTGGGTTCACAGCTTTATGCTGGTAATCCTGCTGATAAACTTCTCAAGCAATTGAAGAAGATTAACAAGAAAGGTTATATGTTCGGTCACCAAGATGATACCTTCTATGGCCTTACCTGGGAATGGGAATATGGTCGAAGTGACTGCAAGGATCTTGTAGGAGACTATCCCGCTGTGATGGGATTTGATCTTGGCGGTATTGAGATGGATGACAAGAAGAATCTTGATAGCGTTCCGTTCAATAAGATACATGATGAGGCCATAGCCCATTATGAGCGTGGAGGTATAATTACCTTCAGCTGGCATCCTCGTAATCCACTTACTGGTGGAACGGCCTGGGATGTAACGTCAAACCTCGTAGTGAAGAGCATTCTTAAAGGAGGACCAATGCATGCTAAGTATCAGGTATGGCTAAAGCGAGTTGCGGATTTCCTTCTCACCATAAAGGACAAGGATGGAAAGCCGGTTCCAATTATCTTCCGCCCATGGCACGAAAATAATGGATCGTGGTTCTGGTGGGGACAGAAGTTGTGTTCTGCAGAGGAATTCAAAGGACTTTGGAATATGACACAGGATTATCTGTATAATCGAGGTCTTAATAATCTTCTTTTTAGCTACTCTCCAAATCTTCAGGGCGATTGGACGATGGATAAGTATTTGGAACGTTATCCTGGTGACGATAGAGTAGCTCTCATTGGTGAGGATGCTTACCAGTGGGGTACAGAAGCTGATTTCGTGAAGGGACTATCTGCAGATTTGGATTTTGTGGAGGCTTTTGCAAAGAAGCATAAGAAACTCTTCGCTCTTACAGAGTGTGGCTATAAGAATATTCCTGATAGTACATGGTGGACAAGAGTTCTGAAACCAATCATGGACAAGCATGAATTGCTTTATTTCCTCCCTTGGCGAAATGCAAAAAAAGAATATTTCGGTCCTGCGAAAGGATTTACAGGTGATGAAGATTTTATAAAACTTTATAATGCAAAGAATACTCTCTTTTTACAAGATATAAAATAAAACGACAACTGAAGAGGATATAACACTATCAAGAATCCCTTGTGTATATACTATAATTTTTATGAACCTAATTTGATGTATCCTCTTCTTTTTTTTGAATAAGAATAAAAACAAAAATAAAATGAGCGATTTTCAAGAAAAAGTTAAGGCTCTTCGTCAGCATCATGAGGAATTGCTGACTCGTAAGAATGAGCCTATCGAGTGGGGAAATGGTATCTATACCAAATATAAGTACCCTATTTTGACAGCAGAACATACTCCATTGGAGTGGCGTTATGATTTTGACGAGAAGGACAATCCTTATCTAATGCAGCGCATTATGATGGAGGCTGCTTTTAATTCTGGTGCTATCAAATGGAATGGCAAGTATCTATTGGTTGCACGTGTGGAAGGTGCCGACCGTAAAAGTTTCTTTGCAGTAGCAGAGTCTCCAAATGGTGTGGATAATTTCCGCTTTTGGCCAGAGCCAATCACAATGCCTGATGATGTGATACCTGCTACAAATATCTATGATATGCGTATTACTGCTCATGAGGATGGATGGATATACGGAATCTTCTGTGCAGAGCGCCATGATGATGAGCAGCCTGGTGATTTGTCGGCTGCTACTGCTACAGCAGCAATCGCACGCACACACGACCTCGTACATTGGGATCGTTTACCAGACTTGAAGACGAAGAGTCAGCAGCGTAATGTGGTCTTACATCCTGAGTTTGTTGATGGCAAATATGCTTTTTACACTCGTCCACAGGATGGATTCATTGATGCTGGTTCTGGTGGCGGTATTGGATGGGCATTAGTCGATGATATTGAGCATGCTGAAATTAAAGAGGAAAAGATTATCTCTAGTCGTCACTACCATACTATAATGGAGGTGAAGAACGGTGAGGGACCTCATCCTATCAAGACAGATAAGGGATGGCTGCATCTTGCTCATGGTGTTCGTGGATGTGCTTCTGGACTTCGTTATGTATTATATATGTATATGACATCCCTTGAAGATCCTACTAAGGTGATTGCTGAGCCAGGTGGCTATTTCCTTGTTCCAACAGGTGAGGAATATATCGGTGATGTAATGAATGTTGCCTTTGCCAATGGCTGGATTGCCGACGAGGATGGAAAGGTGTTCATCTATTATGCTTCCAGTGATACACGTATGCATGTAGCTACTTCTACAATAGATAAGCTGGTTGACTATTGCATGAATACTCCAGCAGATGGATTCACGACTTCTGCAAGTGTTGAGACTATTAAGAATCTGGTTCGTAAGAACAATAAGACTTTAAATAAGTAAATACCATATTTCTCCTCCCCAGACAAGGGGAGGAAGGTAAGGAAAATAAAGTTTTCGATTTTGCGTTATCTAAATGAGATAAATGGTAAAATGAAAAACAAAAATGAGTAATTACGGTTACTCATTTCTAATTATTTTTTTATGGCAAGTTTAAAAGAAAAAATTGGTTATGCGTTGGGTGATGCCGCTGCAGGTGGAATCACATGGAAAGTAATGTCAATTGCTTTTCCTCTTTTCTTCACCAATGTGTTTGGTCTTACTATTGCTGATACAGCAACGTTGATGTTGATCGCCCGAATGTTTGATGTGGTTACCGACCCTTTGATGGGTGCTTTGGCTGACCGTACACAAAGTCGTTTTGGAACTTATCGTCCATGGATGATATATGGTGCAATTCCTTTCGGCCTTATTTTTGCTTTGCTTCTTTTCACACCAGACTTTGGTCCTGTGGGCAAGCGTATTTGGGCTTACAGTCTTTATCTGATGATGATGGCTGTATATACAGCAGTGAATGTTCCATACGGTTCACTCCTTGGTGTTATGACAGAGGATGACAATGAGAAAAATCAGTTCTCTTCTTTTAGAATGGTAGGTGCTTATGCCATGGGATTTGTTACTTTGCTTTCATTCCCATACCTACAGAAATTCGTTGGTGGTTCTCCTCAGCACCAGTATGCGGTACTAGGTGCTTTCTTTGGTGTAGTTGCTGCGTTGGGCACTCTTGCATGCGGCCTTCTCACTAAGGAACGTCTGAAACCAGTGCGTGCAGAGAAGTTCTCTTTTAAGCAGTTTGGTGACTTATTCAAGAATGCTCCTTGGATATACCTGACTCTTATCGGTATTTGTACCAACTTCTTTAATGGTTTCCGTTATGCTGTTGCTGGTTATTTGTTTGAATATTGTTTGAAAGGTGATGTCACAGTTAGTGGCCTTATCATCAATTATACTGTATTTATGACCTTTGGTGAGCTTACATGTATGGTGTTTGGAGGTATTTCACCAGTATTCACCAAATGGATGGGATCTAAGAAGAAAGCTTTCAGTGTAGCCGCAATTATCTGTGCAGTTACCTCTGTAGGCTTCTTCTTTGTCCCAATGGACGCTTCTTACATCTGGGTGATGGTGGCTATTGTAATACTTACCTCAATCGGTGTTGGATTGTATTCTCCACTGTTGTGGTCTATGTATGCAGATGTTGCCGATTATGCTACTCAGAAGAATGGAACTTCTTCAACTGGCTTGATCTTCTCATCAGGAACAATGGCACAGAAATTTGGTACAGCAATTTCTGGTTCATTGGTAGCCCTGTTCCTTGGTATGGCAGGTTTTATTTCTGGTACAAATCCAGCAACTGGAGAAACCGTGATTACTATCACCAATGAAAGTGCTGTCCGTGAAATGGTATGGTCGCTGTTCTCACTCTTCCCAGCAGCAATAGTAGTCATCATGCTATTCCTTATTTACAAGTATCCAATTAAGAAATAGAGAATACATTGTTAACTGCCCCTCCATTTGGAGGGGCTTGTAATATTTAATTATGGACAATTTTAAGGGAGTTTTAAAGGATGTCCTAGAAAACAACATCCTGAAATACTGGATTGAAAAAGTAACCGATAATGAGAATGGAGGTTACTATGGTCGGGTGGATGGACATGATGGCGTTCATCCAGAGGCTGAGAAGGGTGCTATTTTGAATGCCCGTATCTTATGGGCATTTTCTGCAGCATACCGAGTCTTAAAAAAACAGGAATATCTCAAAGCTGCAACTCGAGCTCGTGATTACATCCTTGAACATTTTATCGACAAGGAATTTGGTGGCGTATATTGGAGTGTTGACTGTAAAGGTAATCCAATTGATACCAAAAAGCAGACTTATGCGATTGGCTTTACTATTTATGGCATGAGCGAGTATGCTCGGGCAACAGGGGATAAGGTTGCTCTGGATACTGCTATTCGTCTTTATGAGGATATAGAGAATCATGCGTATGATAAGAAAAACAATGGATATATCGAGGCCTTGACCAGGGAGTGGAAGCCTATAGAGGATATGCGCCTTTCCGATAAAGACGAGAACGGTAGCCGAACTATGAATACACACTTGCATATTATAGAGCCCTATACGAATCTGTATCGTGTATATAAAGATGAAAAACTGAAGAATTCTATTCTGAATCTGCTCGATATCTTCACAGAGAAATTACTTAATAAAGAAAGCTATCATCTTGATTTGTTCTTTGATGATGAGTGGAAGGGCAAACGCAATATAGAGAGTTTTGGTCATGATATTGAGGCAAGTTGGCTTTTGCACGAAACTGCACTAGTGCTGAATGATCGTAAGGTGCTTCAGAAAATAGAACCGATTATTCGTAGGATAGCTGATGCTGCCGATGAAGGTTTACAGTCAGATGGAGGTATGATTTATGAGCATTGGAAAGACGGGGATCGCTATGACACCCAGCGCCAATGGTGGGTTCAATGTGAGAGCGTTATCGGTCACATTAACCTTTATCAGCATTTTGGCTATGAGGAATCATTGGGTATTGCTGTTCGTGCATGGAGTTTCATCCAGAAGCATTTGATAGATTGGAAAAATGGCGAATGGCATTGGGCTATGTTGGAAGATGGCTCCATTAATAAGGAAGATGATAAGGCTGGCTTTTGGAAATGTCCATATCACAATAGTAGAATGTGCTTAGAATTAATAGAGCGAGTTTTTTAATATAAAGTGTACTATAACGAAAAAAGTTGTTATCTTTGCATGTATGAAAAAGATAGCAGCTTTTTTCGTTTTCTTGATTCTGCCATTGTTCGCATTCGGCTCTGGCCAGAGAAAACTGCAGGAGTGGAGTGTGGGAAGTGTTGTTTCTCCTAAGGAAATTAAGTCTTTTGGTGAACAACGATGCTTCACTAGTATTCCTATTTCAGATGAGATTTTCAAACGTATGCAAGGGGTATCATTTAGGAAGAATCCTTATATCACAAGAGAGGATCTTAGATACGTAAAGGTACTTCATTACGACCGTGATGGAAATATATATATAGGTGAACTTGTTTGTAACAAAAAAATAGCTCAAGACTTGGTGGATATTTTTTATAAATTGTATCAAGCAAGATATCCAATTCATAAGATGGTGCTGATAGATAATTATGATGCTATCGACGAAAAGTCTATGAGAGACAACAATACCAGTTGTTTCTGCTATCGACAAGTGGCAGGCTCTAGTAAGCTGTCGGCACATTCCCGTGGTATGGCTGTAGATGTGAATACCCTTTACAATCCTTATTATAAAAGGCTTAAAAGTGGTAAAGAGAAGATACAACCCTCTAATGCAAGGGAATATGTAAATCGCCAAAATAAATTTCCATATAAGATAGATAAGAATGATTTGTGTTATAAATTATTTATTCAGTATGGGTTCAAATGGGGTGGTGCCTGGAGAAGTTTAAAGGATTATCAGCATTTTGAAAAATAGTAGGTCGACATAGTAAATTCTTATGGAAATGGACCTCGAAACCTATTTTTTTGTAAAAAACAAGGATATTTCAGGGATAAAGCTTTTTTTTTCTCAAAAATATTAGGAGTTTATTAAAAATTTTATAACTTTGTAGCTGAAATTTTCAAAGCAGTACGTAAATGGTAAGAACTTTTTTGACTATAGTTTGTCTATTTGTGAGCATAATGGCATTCGGACAGGACAACATTACACCTAATGGTTATATTTCAGGTGGTGCAACTCTCATGTCTCAACGAGAGAATGGTAACGTCTATGAGGGTCTTTATACTGCAGATGGAAAAACTTTAATAAGAGCGAATTTAAAGACAGAAGGTAATTATAATACCTTTTACTTTTATGTGAAAGAGGGTACAACAACAATTGCAGCGAATGCTTTCAATTATGAGTATCCATTACAGAGTAGTACTTACATCATTGGTGATATCAACATTTATATCCCAGAGAGTGTAAAGTACATTTCACCAGATGCTTTCAATAAGAAAGTGGTAAAGGTTGTAGTATACAAATCTGGAAATAACGCACAGTAAGAAACCTAATTTAAAAGATATTTGCCGCATCTCCGAAAGGGAATGCGGCATTTTTTGTTTTTTAGAAAGATAGCTTGAACTTTTTTTCTATTATTGTACATTATTAGCAAATATTTTGCTACCTTTGCACCGCTTATGACAGATTGGCCTCTGTCGCTCAAAAAGCAAAATATTTAAATAACGTTATAAATTTTATGTATTACTTATTAATCACCGTTGTGTTAACGGCTGTCGTCTTGGTACTTGGCGCATTCGTCATTGCTAAGCTGATAGGACCTCGTTCATACAATCCGGTAAAAGGTGAACCATTCGAGTGTGGTATTCCTACTCGTGGTAGCAGCTGGATGCCTATGCATGCTGGCTATTACCTCTTTGCAATCCTTTTCCTGATGTTTGATATCGAGACTGTATTCCTTTATCCTTGGGCAGTCGTTGTTAAACAGTTTGGATCCGCAGCATTGCTGACTATCGGATTCTTCTTAGTGGTATTAGTATTTGGCCTTGCTTATGCTTGGCGGAAAGGAGCGCTGGAATGGAAGTAAGAAAACCGCACATCAAGAGTATTCCTTATGATGAGTTCAAGGATAATGATACTCTTGAGAAAATCGCCAATGAGCTGAATGAAGGCGGCGTAAACGTAGTTCTCGGCAATCTCGACCAGGCTATTAACTGGGGTCGTAGTAACTCTCTCTGGTCATTGACCTTCGGTACTTCTTGTTGTGGTATCGAGTTCATGGCTGTAGGTTGTGCTCGTTACGACTTCTCACGTTTTGGTTTCGAGGTTACTCGTAACTCTGCGCGTCAGGCCGACTTGATTATGTGTGCTGGTACTATTACCAACAAGATGGCGCCTGTATTCAAACGTTTGTACGATGAAATGGCCGAACCTAAGTATGTTGTAGCTGTTGGTGGATGTACCATCTCTGGTGGTCCTTTCAAGAAGAGCTACAGTGTTGTTCGTGGTATCGACCAGATTGTTCCAGTTGATGTTTACATTCCTGGATGTCCTCCACGTCCTGAGGCTATTCTTTACGGTATGATGCAGTTGCAGCGTAAGGTAAAGGTAGAGAAGTTCTTTGGTGGTGCTAACCACAAGATGACAAAGGATGAGAAGGAAGAAAGCATGAAACTCGGTGGACTTCACGGAATCTCTAATGAGAATTTCTCTAATACTAAGATTGGCAACAAGGAACCAATTATCATTAATGGTGCTCCTGCCAAGGAAGAAGTAGAGAAACTCGGTCTGGAACTCGACACTCTGAAAGCAGAGGGCGAGCAGATTGCTAATAATAAATAAGGTAGAACTATGAAACTGGAAAATAAAGAATTCGGATTTGACAACTTCCTCGCTGAAATGAAGAAGTTGAAGAATGAGAAGCATTTCGACTACCTTGTTACTATTATTGGTGAGGACTTTGGTCCTGAAGAGGGTCTGGGATGTATCTACATTCTTGAAAATACAAATACACATGAGCGTATCAGCGTTAAGCAACTGGCTAAGAAGGTAGGCGAGGATTATGTAATCCCTTCTATCTACTATGTATGGGCTGACGTGAACTTGCTCGAGCGTGAGGTCTTCGACTTCCTCGGCATCAAGTTCCTTGGTCATCCAGATATGCGCCGCTTGTTCATGCGTAACGACTTTGAGGGATATCCTCTCCGTAAGGACTTCGATATGAGTCCTGAGAAGAATCAGTTCCCTATGACTGATGAGCCTGAGTCTGACTGGACTTCTGAGTGGAATCTTGATCAGAATGGTAATTTGGTTGAAACTAAGCATCGTCTTTTTGATGCTGACGATTTCGTTATCAACTTCGGTCCTAACCACCCATCTACCCACGGTGTGCTTCGTTTGCAGACAGTAGTAGATGATGAGACCATCAAGCACGTTTATCCTCACCTTGGCTATATCCACCGTGGTATGGAGAAGATGATGGAGAGCATGACTTATCCTCAGACACTGGCTTTGACCGACCGTTTGAACTATCTTTGTGCAATGCATCATCGTCATGCTCTTGTTGGTGTGATCGAGGAGGCTTTGGGCGTAGAGCTTACTGACCGCATCAAGTACATCCGTACCATTATGGATGAGCTTCAGCGTATCGACAACCACTTGTTGTTCCTTGGAACCTGTGCACAGGACCTTTCTGCCCTCACAGCCTTCCTTTACTGTATGCGTGACCGTGAGCACTTGCTCAACGTTATGGAGGAGACTACTGGTGGCCGTTTGATTCAGAACTACTATAGAATTGGTGGTTTGATGGCAGATATCGATCCTAACTTCGTTCAGAATGTTAAGACCTTCTGCACATACATGCGCCCAATGGTTAAGGAGTACATGGATGTATTTGGTGACAACGTTATCACTCATCAGCGTCTTGAGGGTGTAGGTTATATGAATCTTGAGGATTCAATCGACTATGCACTTACAGGTCCTGCAGGTCGTGCAGCCGGATGGCATAATGATGTTCGTAAGAACCATCCTTATGATATGTACGACAAGGTAGAGTGGAAGGAAATCACAGGTACAGGTTGCGACTCAATGGAGCGTTACATGATCCATATTCAGGAAATCTATCAGAGTCTTGATATCATCGAGCAGCTTATCGACAATATTCCAGAAGGCGACTACTACGTTAAGCAGAAGCCAATCATCAAACTTCCTGAGGGACAGTGGTGGTTCTCTGTTGAAGGTGGTGCCGGCGAGTTTGGTGTATATCTCGAGAGCCGTGGTGACAAGAGTCCATACCGCGTGAAGATGCGTCCTATGGGATTGACACTTGCAGGTGCATTCGACAAGATGCTTTCTGGTGAGAAGATCGCCGACCTGATTGCTACAGGTGCAAGTATCGACTTCGTAATTCCTGACCTCGACCGTTAATACGGAAATTAAAGTATAAAAATTAATATTAAAATAAAACATTCACACAATGTTTGATTTTTCAATAGTTACACAATGGTTTGACAGTCTTCTTCGCCAGACACTCGGTTTGGGAGATTTCTTGTCAATCCTCATTGAATGTGTAGTTGTGGGCTTGATCATCTTGACCTTGTATGCCCTCATCGCCATGTTCATGATTTTCTTTGAGCGTAAGGTGTGCGCCTATTTCCAGTGCCGTATAGGCCCTATGCGTGTAGGACCTTGGGGTATCTTCCAGGTGATGGCCGATGTGCTCAAGATGTTGATCAAGGAGATCTTCGCCGTAGATCGTGCAGATATGATGCTCTATGTGCTTGCACCTCTATTGACCATTATGGCAAGTATTGGTACATTCTCATTCCTTCCTTGGAATAAGGGTGCCGCTGTACTTGATTTCAATGTCGGCATTTTCATGGTTACTGCAATCAGCAGTATCGGTGTGCTGGGCGTTATCCTCTCTGGTTGGGGTTCTAACAACAAGTACTCTGTAATCTCTGCAATGCGTGGTGCTGTTCAGATGATTTCTTACGAAATCTCTCTGGGTCTTTGTATGATCACAGCTGTTATCCTCTGCGGTAGCATGCAGTTGAGCGACATCATCCAGTATCAGTATGAGCATGGTTGGTTGATCGCTAATGGTCATATTCCAGCAATCATCGCTTTTGTGGTATTCCTTATCGCAGGTAATGCTGAGGCAAACCGTGGTCCTTTCGACCTTGCTGAGGCTGAGAGTGAGTTGACCGCTGGTTATCATACAGAGTATTCTGGTATGGGCTTTGGTTACTTCTACTTGGCTGAGTACTTGAACCTCGTTGTGATCTCAGGTCTTGCAGCAACTATCTTCCTTGGTGGTTGGGCACCTCTCCACATCGGTGTTGAATCTTTCAATAACGTCATGGATATGATTCCAGGTTTCGTATGGTTCGTAGGTAAGACATTGGTAGTAGTCTGGATCCTTATGTGGGTTCGCTGGACATTCCCACGTCTTCGTGTAGACCATATCCTTCAGTTGGAATGGAAATATCTGATGCCACTCATGCTCCTTACTTTGGTTATTATGACTGTAGTTTCAGCAATGGGTTGGACATTGACTATTAAGTAATTCAAGAATTTAATATTAGAAAAGATATGTCTGAATCATATTTTGGCGGTATTAAGAATGCTGTAAAGACACTGTCAACAGGTTTGAAGATTACCATGAAGGAATACTTCACACCTAAGAGCACTGAGCAGTATCCTGAGAACCGCAAGACTACATTGCACGTAAGTGCGCGTCATCGTGGTCGTCTTGTATTCAAGCGTGCTACCGAAGAGGATCTTCAGGATCCAAAGCTTCAGGCACGTGGCCTCAAGGTAGGCGATTACAAGTGTACAGCATGTACCATGTGTGAGAAGTCTTGTCCAAACGACTCAATCAAGATCGTTTCTCACATGCAGGAAACAGAGGATGGCAAGAAGAAGAAGGTACTCGACGATTATATCTATGATCTCGGCGACTGTATGTTCTGTCAGCTTTGTGTAACCGCTTGTAATTTCGATGCAATTGAGTTTACCAACGATTTCGAGAATTCAGTTTTCGATCGTTCAAAGCTCGCACTTCACCTTGATAAAGAAGTTTACGAGGGTGGAAGCCTTCCTAACCTTATTAATGGTGGTGCACCATTGACAATCGGTAAGTTTAACACTAAAACCAAGTAATAGATTATGGCAAGTTTAGTAATGTTTATCATCCTGGCTGTCGTTATTCTTGGTTCAGCCGTGATGTGTGTATTTACGAAGAGCATCATGCGTTCAGTAGTATTCCTTCTGTTCGTTCTCTTCGGTGTAGCAGGTATCTACTTCCTGCTCGACTATAGCTTCCTTGGCGCAGCTCAGCTTTCTATCTATGCTGGTGGTATTACAATCTTGTTTGTATTTGCCGTTCAGTTGGTTAGCAAGCGTTCACTTCAGAATCTTGTTGAGCGCATTAAGGGCAAGCAGGTACTCTATGGTGGTCTTTTGAGCCTCGTAGGTCTTGCTGTTGTAGCCGTAGTATTTTTGAAGAATCAGCTATTCGATGTAGCAGCTACCATGGCCGACCAGTCAGGTGCCGAGGTTCCAATGGCAAAGATTGGTGAGGCTCTTGTAGGAGCTGGCAAGTATCAGTATGTACTCCCATTCGAGTTCATCTCTGTATTCCTGTTGGCTTGTATCATCGGTGGTCTTATGATAGCAAGAAAGGAGGATAAGAAATGATACCTGTAGAATGTTTCTTCGTGCTTAGCGCACTATTGTTCTTCATCGGCGTTTTCGGTTTCGTTACCCGTCGTAACCTTATCGCAATGCTGATTTCAATCGAGCTTATCCTCAATTCAGTGGATATCAACTTCGCAGTATTCAACCGCATCCTCTACCCAGGCCAGTTCGAAGGTTTCTTCATGACACTGTTTGCCATTGGTGTAGCAGCAGCTGAGACAGCGATTGCGCTCGCTATTATTATTAATGTTTACCGCAACTATCACAGTGATCAGGTGAACAGTATTGAAAACATGAAATTCTAAAAATAATGTACGGATACGCATTTTTAATACTCCTTCTACCGTTCCTGAGCTTCCTTTTGCTTGGACTTTGCGGTATGAAGATGAAAAAGCTGGTAGCTGGATACATTGGTGCTTCTGTACTTGGTGTAGTATGGGCAATGTGCCTTTACACAGCCTATCAGTACTTCTTCGGTGTAGGCCGTGGTGCAGATGGTCTGTTCCCAACCGTTACCGTATTTGATTTCACATGGCTTGATATGGGTGTTGCCTCTTGGACAGGTACACAGCTTCTTTTCAACATCGGTTTCCGCCTGAGTCCTATCAGCGTATTGATGTTGGTTGTAATCACCACTGTCAGCTTCATGGTACATATTTACTCGTTCGGCTATATGGCAGAGCGTGATGAGAACTACGAGGTAGAGGGCTATGAGAAGGGCTTCCAGCGTTTCTATGCTTACCTGAGTCTCTTCACCATGTCAATGCTTGGACTCGTTGTTGCTACTAACATTTTCCAGATGTATATGTTCTGGGAGTTGGTGGGTGTATGTTCTTACTTGCTTATCGGATTCTACTATCCAAAGCATGCTGCCGTACACGCTTCAAAGAAGGCCTTCATCGTAACTCGTTTTGCCGACTTGTTCTTCCTCATTGGTATTTTGTTCTTCAGTTTCTATGTTGGAACCTTCAACTACGATCTTAAGGTAAATCCAGAAATCGTTGGTCGTCTTTCAGCATTGGCTACAAGCGCAAATCTCCAGTGGGTAATTCCAACAGCTTTGTTCTTGATGTTCATTGGTGGTGCTGGTAAGAGTGCTATGTTCCCTCTCCACATCTGGTTGCCAGATGCTATGGAGGGTCCAACTCCTGTATCTGCATTGATCCACGCTGCAACAATGGTTGTTGCCGGTGTATATCAGGTAGCAAGTTTGTTCCCAATCTATGTTGAGTTTGGTGCTCTTGATCAGCTTCACTGGATTGCTTACATTGCAGCTTTCACTGCATTCTATGCAGCAGCAGTTGCTTGTACACAGCGCGATATCAAGCGTGGTCTTGCTTTCTCTACTATCTCACAGATCGCTTATATGCTCGTTGCACTTGGTGTTTGTACCGCAATGGAGGGTGAGGGTTCTGTAGGTTACATGGCAGCATTGTTCCACTTGTTCACACATGCTATGTTCAAGGCGTTGCTCTTCCTCTGCTCAGGTGCTATCATTGTTATCATTGGCAGCAACTTCAAGGATTACATGGGTGGTTTGCACAAGTATATGCCAATCACTAACTGGTGTTTCTTCCTTGCATGTCTTTGTATTTCTGGTATTCCTCCATTCTCAGGATTCTTCTCTAAGGATGAGATAGTATCAGCAGCCTTCCATTTCTCACCATTCCTTGGTTGGTTTATGACATTGGTTTCTGGTATGACAGCATTCTATATGTTCCGTTTATACTATGTTATCTTCTGGGGCAAGAGCTATTACGAGCAGGATCCAGAGAACCGTCGCAAGCCACAGGAAGTTCCTTTCGTAATGTGGGGTCCACTGGTATTCCTCTGCGTTATCGGCTGTCTTTGCGGTTTGATTCCTTTCGGTCACTTCATCTCTGCTGATGGTCATGCTGAGGATATCGCTATCCAGTCATTCAATTTCGCTAATTGGCCTTCAGTAGCTTGGATTTCAATTGCAGTAGCACTTGTTGGTATTGGATTGTCTACTTGGATGTATAAGAGTGGTGAGAATCCAGTTCCTGATATGTTGAAGCGTAAGATGCCAACCCTTCACAAGGCAGCTCTTAACCGTTTCTACCTCGACGATGCTTGGCAGTTCTTCACACACAAGATTGTTTTCGGTTGCTTCTCTAAGCCTATCGCATGGTTTGACCGTCGTGTTATTGATGGCACATTCAATTTCATGGCATGGGGTACACAGGAGGCAGGTGAGACTATTCGTCCATGGCAGAGTGGTGATGTTCGCAACTATGCAGCATGGTTCCTCACAGGTACTATTGCTATCACCGTGATTTTGCTTTGCATCCTTTTATAATTTCACTATTTGAATAAGATAAAATGAGTATATTAACATTATTCGTAGTTATCCCAGTCCTGATGCTTATCGGTCTTTGGCTTGCCAAGAACGACAATCAGGTACGTGGTGTGATGGTAGTCGGCGCGAGTGCACTTCTCGGTCTCTCTATCTGGCTTACCATTGCTTTTGTTCAGATGCGACAGGGAGGCAATACAGATCCAATGCTCTTTGCCTACAGTACACCTTGGTTCGCACCATTGAATATTGAGTACGCAGTAGGTGTTGACGGCATCTCAGTAGTAATGATTCTGCTGAGTGCAGTAATTGTCTTCACTGGTACTTTTGCCAGCTGGCAGATGGAGCCTATGAAGAAGGAGTACTTCCTCTGGTTTGTTTTACTTTCCATTGGTGTATTCGGTTTCTTCATCTCTATTGATATGTTCACTATGTTCATGTTCTATGAGGTAGCCTTGATTCCTATGTACCTTCTTATTGGTGTATGGGGAACAGGTCCTAAGGAGTATTCAGCAATGAAGCTTACCTTGATGTTGATGGGTGGTTCTGCATTGCTCATCATCGGTATCCTTGGTATCTACTATTTCAGTGGTGCTTCAACTATGAACGTGATCGAAATTGCAAATCTCCACAACATTCCAGTACACATCCAGAAGGTATTCTTCCCATTCATCTTCATCGGTTTCGGTATCCTTGGTGCTTTGTTCCCATTCCATACATGGAGCCCTGATGGTCACGCTTCAGCGCCTACAGCAGTATCAATGTTGCACGCTGGTGTATTGATGAAACTTGGAGGTTATGGATGTTTCCGTATCGCTATGTTCTTGTTGCCAGAGGCAGCTCAGCAGCTCTCTTGGATTTTCTTGATCCTTACAACCTGCTCTGTTGTTTATGGTGCACTCTCTGCTTGTGTACAGACCGACTTGAAGTATATCAACGCATATTCTTCAGTATCTCACTGTGGTATGGTGCTTTTCGCACTTGTAATGATGACACAGACCGCTATCACAGGTGCTATTCTTCAGATGCTTTCTCACGGTTTGATGACCGCCCTCTTCTTCGCATGTATCGGTATGATTTACCACCGTGCAGGAACTCGTGACGTTCGTTACCTTGGTGGTTTGATGAAGATTATCCCATTCCTTTCAGTATCTTACGTAGTAGCAGGTTTGGCTAACCTTGGTCTTCCTGGTTTCTCTGGTTTCGTTGCCGAGATGAATATCTTTGTAGGTTCTTTCCAGAATCAGGATATGTTCCGTCGCGTTTGTACCATCATCGCAGCTACTTCAATTGTAGTAACCGCTGTTTACATCCTTCGTGTAGTAGGTAAGATTCTTTATCAGAAGGTACCAAATCCAAAGTTCTATGAGCTTCACGATGCTACTTGGGATGAGCGTTTCGCTATCGGCGGTTTGATTTTCTGTGTTGCAGGTTTGGGTATGTTCCCACTCTTCTTCCAGGATGTCATCAACAATGCAGTAGCACCTATCTTCAATCATATTATGTCTGCAGCTCCAGTAGTTGCTGCAGCAGGTTTGTAATGATATTGAGATTGATGTTTAATGATAAAAATTTATTAAGATGAATATAGATTATAGTCAATTCTTAAATATGATGCCAGAAGCTACTTTAGTAGCCATTCTGATCATCACCTTCATTGCAGACTTCTGTACAAGCAGAAATCCAGGCGAGGAATCACGTAAGTGGTTCAACCCACTGGTCTGCGTATTGATGGCAGGTCATCTTGTCATGAATATCTTCCCAACCGAGGCAGCTACTGCTTTTGGTGGTATGTATTATACAAATGGTTCTATTGGCGTTATCAAGACAATCCTCGCACTTGGTGCTCTCATCGTACTTATTCAGAGTCGTGAGTGGATGAGCCGTGAGGATACCCATTTCAAGGAGGGTGAGTTCTACATGTTGGTAATCTCAACCTTGCTTGGTATGAACATGATGGTAAGTGCAGGTAACTTCCTTATCTTCTATCTTGGTCTTGAGATGGCTTCTATTCCAATGGCTTGTTTGGTAGCTTTCGACAAGTATCGTCACAACTCAGCTGAGGCTGGTGCTAAGTTCATTCTTACTGCAGCATTCTCAAGCGGTGTTATGCTCTATGGTATCTCTTTCATCTATGGTGCAGTAGGTACTATGTACTTCGACGATGTAGCAACTAAGCTTACCGTTACTCCATTGACAGTAGCAGGTATGGTATTCTTCTTCAGTGGTCTTGGTTTCAAGCTTTCACTTGTTCCTTTCCACTTCTGGACAGCCGATACCTATCAGGGAGCTCCTACAACCGTAACTGGTTATTTGAGCGTTGTATCTAAGGGCGCAGCTGCATTCGCACTCTGCTCAATCCTGATGAAGGTATTTGCTCCAATGGTAGAATACTGGCAGATCTTGTTGATGATTGTAGTAGTTCTTTCTATTACTATCGCCAACCTTTTCGCGATTCGTCAGACAGATCTGAAGCGTTTCATGGCCTTCAGTTCTATCTCTCAGGCAGGTTACATTGTTCTTGCTATTGTTGGTAACAACGATATGAGTTCTATCTCTTTGAGCTACTATGTTCTGATCTATGTTGTAGCCAATATGGCTGTCTTCACAGTTATCAGTTCTATCGAGGAGCATAACAACGGTGTTGTTGATATGAACAGCTACAACGGTTTGTACACTACTAACCCACGCCTTGCATTCTTGTTGACACTTGCTCTCTTCTCACTTGGTGGTATTCCTCCATTTGCCGGAATGTTCAGTAAGTTCTTCGTCTTCATGGCAGCAGTTAAGGGTATGAGTATTGACACACCAATGGGTGCATGGGCTTATGCTATCGTATTCATTGCTTTGGTCAACACTGTTATCTCCCTTTACTACTATCTGTTGATTGTAAAGGCAATGTTCATCAAGCACAACGATAACCCATTGCCAACCTTCCAGAGTGCTGCAAGCACTAAGTTTGCACTCGCTCTTTGCATTGTAGGTATTGTTGCCTTCGGCGTATGCAGTGGTGTTTACTCTTGGATTGCTGGGTAAAACCCCACCAAGCCTCCCCGAAGGGGAGGGCGTTCTATTTAGAACAATTTTAGGTTGTATATATAAAGCCTGCTATCAATTGCTGATAGCAGGCTTTTTTTATTCTCTTTTGGATAACTTTACTTCACTCAAATCTTGATGGTACTACTGATAGGGAGATTGTTCTTTTCTCTAATTCCTATAAAAGATACAATATGAAACACCCGTTTCATATAACGTTAAACGGCCGTTTAACATTGTACATCATAGCTGATTCATGAATATATCATCATTTGATAGCATGCAAAAAGCCTGCTATCAAATTGAAGATAGCAGGCTTGATATTCAAATACCAATATATATCCTAAGAAGAACATCCTCCCCTTCGGGGAGGCTTGGTGGGGTTTTTGGTGGGGTTTTACATAAACTTATAGGTATATCCCTTCTTCTTTTTCTTCACTTCCTCAGGAGTACCTGTGGCAAGGATTGTACCACCGTTTCTTCCACCCTCAGGACCAACATCGATAATATGGTCGGCGAGTTTAATAACATCCAGGTTATGCTCGATGATGAGCACCGTATTGCCACGATCTACGAGTTTCTCCAATACACCCATCAAAATGCGGATGTCCTCGAAATGCAAACCGGTGGTTGGCTCATCCAGAATGTATAGTGTCTTGCCGGTATCCTTCTTGCTGAGCTCAGTTGCCAACTTCACACGCTGACTCTCACCACCTGATAGGGTAGTCGAGCTCTGGCCGAGCTTCAGATAGCCTAGGCCTACATCCTGAAGTGCCTTGATCTTTGGCAGAATAGTAGGAACATTCTCAAAGAACTCCACCGCCATATTCACGGTCATATCCAGCACGTCGGCAATGCTCTTTCCCTTGAATCTTACCTCCAAGGTCTCGCGGTTATAACGCTTGCCGTGACATACCTCGCAAGGCACCATCACATCTGGCAGGAAGTTCATTTCAATCGTCTTGTAGCCATTACCTCCACAAGCCTCACAACGTCCACCTTTCACATTGAAGGAGAAACGGCCAGCTTTGTATCCTCTGATCTTAGCCTCAGGCAGACCTACGAAGAGTGTGCGGATGTCGCTGAAAACGCCCGTATAGGTAGCAGGGTTACTTCTTGGAGTTCTTCCGATAGGACTTTGGTCCACATTCACAATCTTGTCGATATTCTCAATGCCCTCAATACTCTCGTAAGGCATTGGCTTCTTCAAACTGCGATAGAAATGGTGGGAGAGAATAGGCTGCAGTGTCTCGTTGATAAGGGTAGATTTACCCGATCCAGATACACCTGTCACCACAATCAGCTCTCCTAGTGGGAACTCCACATCCACATTCTTTAGGTTGTTTCCTTTACAGCCATGCAGAATAATGCTCTTTCCATTTCCCGTGCGGCGATTCACCTTGAAGGTAGAAGCCTTCATGTCCTCACCAAGCGCAGCATCGCCAACCGAGGTATGCGTTGTGCCATCTTCTTCCTTGACGATATGTGGAAGTTCGATATTTCTTTCCTTATTCAAGAACTGGGCGGTAAGGGTATGTGTCTTCAGCATCTCCTCAGGAGTACCCTGGAATACTACTTCGCCACCTTTACGTCCAGCCTTAGGACCGATGTCGACAATCCAGTCGGCAGCACGCATCATATCCTCGTCGTGCTCCACTACAATAACCGTGTTTCCAAGGTCACGCAGCTCCTTGAGCGATTTTATCAGTCGCTCGTTGTCACGCTGGTGCAAACCGATACTAGGCTCGTCGAGGATGTAGAGCACGTTTACCAACTGGCTACCGATTTGTGTAGCCAGGCGGATGCGCTGACTCTCACCACCCGAAAGTGTAGCCGACTGGCGGTTGAGCGAGAGATAGTCGAGACCCACCTCGAGCAGGAAGTTCACACGAGTGCGCAATTCCTTCACAATTTCCCCGGCAATAATCTTCTTCTGAGGGTCGAGATGTTCCTCCACATTCTCCAGCCAGTCCTTCAAGTCTGTCATATCAAGGTTGGCCACCTCAGAGATATTCTTGTCCCAGATTCTATAGGATAGCGATTCACGATTCAAGCGATGTCCGTGACATTCCGAGCACTCCACATCAGCAAGGAACTGGTCAGCCCATTTCTTGCCACTGTTGCTTTCATCGTTCTCCATTACATCCTTCAAGTATTTCACCACACCATCAAACTCCACAAAGTAGTCGCTGGTGGTGTGGACCTTTTCCTTGTCAATTTTCACAGTTTCGAGCGAACCATTCATAATCTCGCTCATCGCCTCCTCAGGAATGTCCTTAACCGGAGTCTTCAAGTCACATTCATATTTCTTCAGGATGGCCTCAATCTGCCAGAAAATCATCTGATTCTTGTATTTTCCAAGCGGAACGATAGCACCTGCGTGAATGCTTGCCTTATCATCAGGAATCACCTTCTTCAAGTCGATTTCGCTGATTACTCCCAAACCCTTACAGTGAGGGCAGGCACCCTCAGGCGAGTTGAAAGAGAACATGTTTGGAGCAGGGTCCTTGTAGGCGATACCCGTAGCAGGGTCCATCAAGCGCTTAGAGAAAGTCTTGGCCTCACCAGAATCCTTCTCCATAATCATCAGCATACCGTCGCCCTGTTTCATGGCAGTCTGTACACTGTGGCGTAATCGCTCATCATCCTTGCTCTGTACGGCAAGTTTATCAATCACCACCTCGATATTATGATTCTTGTAGCGGTCCACCTTCATACCTCTCACGATTTCCTGCACCTCGCCATCCACACGGATGTAGAGATAGCCCTTACGTCGCATACTTTCGAAGAGCTCACGATAGTGACCCTTACGCTGTCTCACGAGTGGAGCCAGAATATAGATGCGCTTCTCGTCATAATCGTTGAGAATCATCTCGATTACCTTCTCCTCAGTGTATTTCACCATAGGCTCACCGCTCAGGTAGCTGTAGGCAGTACCCGCACGTGCGTAGAGCAAACGCAGATAATCGTAGATTTCGGTAGTAGTACCCACCGTAGAACGAGGGTTCTTATTGGTCGTCTTCTGTTCAATGCTGATCACCGGCGAAAGACCAGTGATCTTGTCAACATCCGGACGCTCCATATTGCCCAGGAAGTTGCGGGCATAGGCCGAGAAAGTCTCGATATAGCGACGCTGACCCTCGGCGAAAATAGTGTCGAAGGCAAGCGATGACTTTCCAGAGCCTGAAAGACCAGTGATAACAGTTAGTGAGTTGCGGGGAATCATCACGTCCACATTCTTCAGATTGTGTACACGAGCACCCCAAACGTTGATCTGATTACCTTGAGTAATATCTTTTTTAGTATTCATCTTTCTACCTATTGATTAGATGTCTCCATATATTCCCTGAGCAGGTTGACATCCGTTTTTATATGATAGGTTCTTCCATCCGAACCTTTTGCTTCCACGTTACAGAAATACACACCCTGAGGTGCAGGTGATCCGTTGATAGTGCCATCCCATCCAGTGGATGATGCATCACTCCATTCATACACTTTCTTTCCCCATCGGTTGAAGATCATTGCCTTGAAGGAAATCAAGCTCTGGTGTTCGATAGGCTGATAAGTGTCGTTGATGCCATCGCCGTTTGGCGAGAAAGCATTCGGCATTCTCAGCTTACTCTCCGAGATAGTCAGTTGATAAGGCTCATCAACATTCGAGAAGTCCAGCTCCTGATCTTCTTTTGTCATTTTCACCGTATATATAATGTGGTAGCTTCCCGATTGCGAGAAAGTGTAGTCTATATTCGGCTCATGACGTGTTATGGTGGCAGAGTCGGGGAGGTGTATGATTTTCCATTCATAGAAGTTGGCAGTCCATCCATCCTCCTCTTCAGCTCTCACAGAGAGATTGCAGTTGATAGGTGCCTCTGTGATTGCATTGAGCTCATCCCCAGCCTCTGACGATTTGGATTCTCCAGTACCATCAGTAGCCGACCAGCTTGCCACCACATTCTGTGCATCTGCGACAGAAGGGTAAAGAGCCGCTAAAACAAAAGTCAGAATATAAAGAATCAATCTTTTCATATACCTCACTTAATATGTTTATGTGTAAAGTGCAAAGATAAGCATTTATTTTGAGAAAGCATAGGGTGGAGTGTTATTAAATAAAAAAACAGCTCCTCTTTTTAAGAAGGAGCTGCTTTGTTTCATTTGTTGTGATATTTAATGTTTTAATGCGTTCTTAGCTTTAAGCGAATAATAAGTAATAATTGTAATGCGAATGTTTTAACTTTTAACACTGCAAAGATACATATTATGCATATTCTATAGGAGGTATTTATTATTTTTAGGGGTGGAAATTTTAACTAAATGTCTTATTTGTGCATATTGGACGTACTATTAGACGCTATTTGTGTCCGTTTTTGCCAAATTTGACAATTATTTATTGTATATTTACTAATAATATGCAATTTATTATCCAGTTAATTAACTGGATAATTCATAGTTATCATATTCCTTATAGTGTTATAATCCTGTGGTAATGTAAGTGTATAGTCTGAAAGCAGCAAGTAGTCCTATTAAAATTATCAAGTATTTGTACCTTGAGAAGAATGTTATTTCTTCTTCCTCGTCATACACAGGTTCTTCATCTTTAGCTTCCTTATGAGGGACAAACCATTTTTCCTTTTGCTTTTCATAAGCAGTCGATTCATCCTTTTCTCCTTCTATATTTTCTGTATTGTCGGAAATTTGCGCAAGTTGAACAACTGGCATTTCTCTAAACTTATAATTCTCATAAGAGGCATCTGTTGCTCGTTTGGCATATTTGATGACCAGTTTCTCCTTCTCCTTCAGAATCTTCTTATGTGCTTCTTTTACGCTACTATATACTGCCACTATTAAGTTTATCTTATCATCTGGATCCTTGCCGAATTCTTCTTCGGTAAGTTCTTCGTTATAGCATTCTAAGGCATATTTTTCGTCATCAGATAGGTAGCTTTCCATGTATTCATGATCAACTTTGTTAAGAACGTATCTCTTTAGTTTTTGCTGGAAATCAAAATACACAGGGTAGGCAACTTTTGTCTGATATTTCTTGCTGGCTCTTGCTATCTTATCCTTGGTATCAATAAGTTCCATGCATTTCGGCGTGATAGTCCCGTCTATAACATTCATAATTTCCTGGGCATAGAAAATCTTACTATAGGCATACCTTACTTCATCTGGATTATCCGCATATTTCAAGGCTGTAGCATAGATGCTTTCATCAATTACTTTTACCTTGCCTTTAATCATCTCCAAGTGTGCTGTAATCTCATCCAGAGGCACGTCTTTAGCTTTATAGCTTTCACCTTTATATGTCACAAAACTGTTTTCCTTGAAAGTACTGGCTTCAAAGGCTATATCGTAGTCTTTCTTTGCAGAGTCGTATTTACAGTTCAGTTCAATATTTGCATCAGAAAGTGGATCGAAATCCTCATCAGGTTTCGTGTAATTCTCAAAGTCAAATGGGATAACTTCCCTTTCGAAGTATTTCATATATGGATAGTCACAGAAATATTCCTCGATTTTCTGATCTAGTTCCTCTTCGCTCAGTAATGTAAGTTGCTCTTTGTACCTCTGGGTTATATTTTCGATAGCCTCATTACCTAGTTTTTCAACTAAATTATATGGAATGAGATCGCGAGTGCTACCTTTTCTTATAAATTTAGCCGGATAATTTAATTCTCTGATTCTTTCTTGGTCGGTATAATCTGAACTATTTTCATGGGTGGATATTTCTCTGTAAGCATCTTGGGGATATATTGGTTTGTTGAGAAGAGTTGAGGCATGAATCGGCTTGCCTGTGATTTGTGAAATATAGTCTTGTGTTTTCGAATATGCTTTCCAATAATTCTCAATAATAAATCCGTTATTGGCGAGATTTTCTATAAAAGCAACGAATTCCTTATATCGTCTGTTAATCTCATTTGTTTTGAGCATAGAAGAGCATTTGACGGTACTTCCCACTTGTCGTGCTGTTAAGTCGCATTCTTTTAGGTAGGCGAAAGATTCATATTCACCCATACTCATCTTGTACCTGCCTTCAACATAGTTTAATAGTTCTATATAATAAAAGGTAAGATAATATAGAATGTATCCATAGATTTTAATCACACATTTCACTGCAAATGGAGCGATACCATTGTAATTCTTCATTTTCTCGGTTATATTTATCCATTTCTTGCTGATTTCGTAAATGCAGGAAATGAAATTATATAGCATATAGATTATGGTATGGCTTAATGATGTTTTCGATTTTAGTGACTGCATTGATTGGATGATTATACTGGATAGTTCGGCACGATTGAGGTGTTCTATCTGGGCAACATTTAATGTGATAGCTTTAGTGCCTCTCAGTAAACCATTTGGAAAGATGGATCCTGACAATGTTATATTCATAGCGAATATTCCGTCTTTAGGACGTTTAAGTCCTGCACTCTTTGCAATTTCGTCAATGAAAGCATTAAGTTTTGAAGCATTGTTTTCGGTTATTTTGAGTCCTTTGTATCTAGGATTACCTGTTAAGAATATGAAGAATTGAGCGATTATGTAGAAATTGGCAGGTATGAAAAAGATAACGAAAATTATAAGGGGTAATATGCCCATAAGTGCCAATATAAATGCAGTTACGTAATCACCATTTATGCACGAAAGAATTAGCTCTTTTGTATGCATAAAGAAATCTATATCTGCTATAACAATAATATAGAGAAGTGGCAGTATACAAATAATTGCTACCATCATCCACATTATTAAATTAAGATATACACTTGCTCCAGTTTGTAATTTATTCGTATTCATTTTTCAAGGTTAAAATATTCCGCATTAGCAGTTGCAAAAGTAGTGATATCTTGGGATATAACAAAAAAAATAGCTTCCCTTTTTACGGA
>CAJOPE010000094.1 GCA_905236815.1 uncultured Prevotella sp.
AATAGCCAACGTAAATGCACGGTTTAGAGGTCGTAAACCGTCGGTTTAGACCACCTAAACCATTGAGTTAGCTTTTTTAACATTTCAAGGCATCGATCTTGGAAGGGTACAAGGCATTCTTTACCACTAATTTCTGGATGGTATTTAATGTGAGTTCGATGAGATATAACCGCCAGAAAATTGGTAATTAGCGAATATTGTTTCGCTTTCGCAAATTCATCGAACTCACATTAAATTATATTGCTTTAACAAAAACTATACTGCTCTGTGAATATCTTTTTGTAATTTTGTGCTCGTCAAGAGTTTCAACACAAACAACATTTGCTGATGATAGAACTGAAAGAAAACAGCGGTATTCCCAGCAGTATGATGATCATGATGGCGATTATGGCAGGATTGACAGTTGCCAACCTCTACTATAATCAACCTTTATTGGCGAAGATACACTTTGATCTCGGAATTAACGAGGTGCAAGCCAACCTTATTACAGTAATTACTCAGATAGGCTATGCACTGGGGCTATGCTTTCTTATCCCTTCGGGGGATTTATATTCACGAAGAAAACTAATTATTGTTAGTATGACAATGGCTGCACTCATGGCTGTAGTCATAGGCTTAGCCACTAATATCTATATGATATGGGGGGCTTCCATCTTTTTGGGAACATTCTCAGTAATACCACAATTCTTTTTACCTATTGCCACACAGTTCTCAAAACCCGAAAACAAATCACGTAATATGGGATATGTTCTATCAGGACTTCTCATCGGTATTCTTGGCGCACGAGTAATCGGAGGTTTTATCGGAGAATGGCTTGGCTGGAGAGCAATGTTCTTGATTGCAGCAGCCGTTATGGTGATTTGCCTCTTTATCACTCTACAGATGATGCCTGACATGAGACGAAACTTTCAGGGAACTTATGCCTCTTTGATGAAATCGGTTCTGCAAATCTTCGTGGAGAAGCCCAACATCAGAGTAAACTCAATACGTGCTGCCCTTGGATTTGGCAGTCTTCTCGCAGTATGGGCATGCCTCGCCTTTCATTTGGCGAAGGATTTTGGGGCAGGATCCGACAGGGTGGGAATGCTCGGTCTGTGTGGGGTGGCCGGTGCTATCATCGCAAGCGGACTAGGCAAATATGTACCACGTTTTGGAGTTCATCGTTTTTCACTGGTTGGAGCTATGATAATGATACTAGGATGGCTTGTTGCACTGTTTCTTGGTAATAACTACTTCGGACTTATCCTATGCATTATCCTTCTTGACATCGGTTTGCAATGCCTTCAACTGAGCAATCAGAGTGCATCCATTTCCGAAAATCCATCTGCCAGCAATCGTGTGAACACTATTTTTATGACTATTTATTTTATAGGTGGCTCGCTGGGTACTTTCCTTGCTGGATGGGGATGGAAAACTGCAGGATGGAAGGGTGTGTGCATTGTTGGAATTGTTATGGCTAGTATGAGTCTTGCCATTACTTTGAAAACAAGAAAAGCATTTTAGAATTCTTTAGTCATAGTAGAATCTTCAATATATTGCGTTAAATCTTGATTATGTGTTACGTATTTCAAGAATAATGTTATATCTTTGCAAAAGAAATAGAATGCAAAGATAAATATGGGTAGGAAAGAACAAAACTCAGATAAGAAAAATGGCCATGGTGGAGCTCGTCCTGGAGCAGGAAGACCTTCCCTTCAAACAAAGTATATCTCTTTCAGGGCTCCTAAGGAAATGGCGGAGATGATAGAGAGTCAGCCCAGCAAGACTGACTATATCAAGCAGTGCATACAAGCAGATATGGACCGGCGAAAGGCGGAAACAATAGAATTCATTCCGCTCGACAATGCCAGGTCGGGCAAGATTGCCGTTGCTGATATTGCTGTTGCCGCAGGTTCTCCTATTTGGGCAGATAATCAGGCCTATGCTGAGAAGGTGGATGCTCTTCAGTTGCTGACAGGTGGCAGGGAGGGCTGTGTGGTGATGCAGGTAAAAGGTACTTCCATGATTGGAGATGGCATTGAGAACGGCAACAAGATCATCGTCGACACTACCATAAAGGAGGTGCCTGAGGATAAGATTGCCCTCTGCTGCGTGGATAATGAGTTCACTATCAAGCGCATTCGCCGAAATGAGAATGGCTCCTATACCCTATTGCCAAGCAATGAGAAGATGAACCCTATTGAGGTAACTGATAACCAGAATTTTGCAGTCTATGGTCAGGTGCTGCATGTTATCAAGGACCTGTAATCCTCCTTCGCAAACTAAACATTTTATTATGAAAGATGTTACAATCATCGGTGGTGATTTCTCGACTGCCCTGCCCCTCCAGGAAACGCCATGCATCATGGCTGGCTTTCCTAGTCCTTCGGCCGATTATATGAAGTCGCCTATCGACTTCAACAAGGATATGATTCCCCATCCCGAGACTACCTTCTATGCCAGAGTGAAGGGTGACTCCATGATAGATGCAGGCATAGACGAAGGCGATCTGCTCATCGTAGACCGTTCGGTGGAGGCACAGAATGGTGACATCATCATCGCCTTTGTCAATAATGAATTCACCGTGAAATATCTCGACACTACTCACAAGTCTGATGGATATATTGAACTAGTGCCAGCCAATAAACAATACCCTAGAATACAACTATACGAGGAAGACCATCCCATGGTATGGGGTGTGGTGATATGGACACTTCGGAAAAGACATCAATAAATGTACTGGGCACTCATCGATATTGATAATTGTTACGCAAGCTGCGAACGTGTGTTTCATCCCGAGTTGATTGGCAAGATTTTGGTGATATTGTCGAACAATGACGGATGCGTGGTGGCACGCAGCAACGAGGCGAAGCGGGCGGGCATTACCGAGGGAATCCCTTTTTATCAGCTTGAAGAGAAGTTTCCAGGAATGGAGATACATGCGTTGAGTAGCAACTATGAACTCTACGGCAATATGACCGACCGTGTGATGTCGCTTGTTCGACAGGCGGCTCCTTCCTTCTATCGTTACAGTATCGACGAGGGGTTCTGCTGTCTCTCAGGAATGGAGCATCTTGACTTGAAAGCATGGGGCGAGCAGCTGCATCAGCGGATATTAAAGGGATTGGGAATTCCTGTGAGCATCGGCATTGCGCCTACAAAGACACTGGCCAAGATGGCAAGCAAGTATGCCAAGAGATACCCAGGCTATCATCATTGCTGTCTGATTAACTCCGACGAGAAACGACTGAAGGCGCTGGAGCTATTCCCTTTAGAGGATGTATGGGGCATCGGCCGGAGAAATGCTGAGAAACTGCATTCCTGGGGGGATCATTCGGCACTCGATTTTGCACGTCACACCAAGGATTGGGTGCGCAAGAACTTTACCATCGTGGGGCTTCGCACATGGATGGAGCTCAACGGCATGGATGTGATTCTTCCGGATGATATGGAGCATGTAAAGAAAAAAAGCATCTGCACATCGAGAAGTTTTCCTGGAATGATCGCCGATGAGGACACGCTGCTCACCCATATCAGCAACTATGCGGCAAGATGTGCCGAGAAACTGCGTAATCAGAAGACTGTCGCCTCCTCAATCGGACTTTTCCTCTCAACTAATCCTTTCCGTGAGGACCTTCCGCAATACAGCAACTATGTGGGCATCCGGATGATGACACCCACCAGCAGTACGCAGGAGTTGGTGAAGTCAGCCCGTATCTGCTTCAACCGTCTTTACCTGAAAGGCTACCAGTACAAGCGTGCCGGTGTTATCGTACAGGACATCTCACAGGAGAATGCCATCCAGACTTCCTTCATCGACTACGACAGTGAGAAATATCAGAAGATGCGAAGACTCGACAAGGTGATGGATGAAATCAACCGACTATGTGGCACGGAGACTCTGGTGCTTGGGGCACAGCAATATTCTCAAAAAGATGGCAAGGGAAAGGCCGCTGTTTTTGCAGATGCCATCAAGCACGACCATCGCACGAAATGCCCAACCACACGATGGTCGGATATACTTGTGGTGAAATGAAAGGGAAAAACTCCCTTGAGATTTAGGGAAAACACACTTCCGATTAGGGAAAACAATCTTGCCAGAAAGAAAATAACCTCTATCTTTGCCCACAGATAAAGACAACAATATGATGATAGCAACAGCTAGTCATAAAGAGCAACAAGTCTAACAATACCGTTTTCACTCAACTGTCAGCACTGGCAGCTTTATTATACACGATTTACCTAAGATTTCAGGGCGGAGAACTAAATATAAAGTTCTTCGCCCTTCTTTTATTTGTATTTTTTGCTGATATACTTCTTGCATCTTAGGCAAACTTTTAAGCGATTGACATTCTGTCACAACATTAGTCAACAATTGTCAGTCTTGATTATATAATTTTTTCTAAATCACCTCCAAATTAACTTATTACTTCTAACAAGTCACAAACAAGGCTAAAAGAGTGTGACAGTAAGCAAGTATCACGTCAAGTTGGCGTTATTCTTGTAGTACAAGATATGAATAACTAAAAACTTAAGAATATGAACAGAATAAAGAATATCTCAGCTTATGTGAGCAATGTGACAGATCTTTTATGGAACTATATCAAGCATACAGCAGCCTATCCCAAAAATGCTGTGCTTGCAGTTCAAAGAGAAATCAGAGAAACTGTCATTGAGAATCCGGATGACTGTCGCGACTGTGACTTCTATGATTTGAAAGCATTCATACGTAAGACTCCGGATGGCAGGATGCAGCCCAACCTGGTTGCTATCCAGACCTTGGCCTATCGTTTCTACAAGCCAAACTCATAAAACTTCAAATAGTTGGTTTTTGTATTGTTAACATATTCCCTTTCTGTTTCCTAGAAATCTTTTTGTAATTTTGCAGCTCACAAAAAAATAGAATGGAAATATTCGACGAGGAAAATGTGTTCACGCAAATGCAAGACCAATATGATGCCTATCTCAGCGAGGATGGAATATTCGATCACGAGAAGGACAATCAGGCCTATCAGACTGTGATTAGAAACGAACTGCTCCACCATATCGACAATATGATGTCGCAACTGTTGAGCAGCAAGGAAAAATCCATCACCGAACGCTATTTCGGCATCGGCATGGAAGCGCATAAGCCTTCACGCATAGCACAGGATATCGGCATCAGCGAGCAACAGGTGATTGCTGTTGTCGAGAATTCCGTACGCAAGCTTCGCGAAAGCGACTATGCTATTTATCTTTACCAATATTTGCACGGAAAAAGAATTTAGAAACAAAACGACTAAATGAATATATCAAATGAAGAGATGAAGGTTCTCTTGAAATCTCAGCAAGGAGAACTAGATGCAGTGCTGATGTATAAAGCACTTTCCAATAAAGTGAAAAATCCGGCCGACAAGGATGTCTTCCGTAAACTGGCAGCCGAGGAAGGTCACCATGCTGCTGTTTTCAAGAAACTAACAGGACAGGTGCTGAAGCCTCGCAACACTATGGCGATGATTGTGCCATTGCTTTACACGCTTCTTGGAAGAAAACGACTCTATCGCATCATTGCCAAAGGCGAATATGCTGCTGTTGAAAAATATCAGCCAGTAGTGGATAGATTCCCCGAAGTGGAAAGCGTGAAAAACGATGAGAGGCGTCATGGTGATATGGTTATGTCACTTCTTTAACTTAAAATGAGATAAAAACTTGTTTTTTTGACTCTATTTATTAGAATTTCGGTATATTTGTACCCTGTAAATTCATGATAGGTATATGAGAAAGTTTTTATTTGTTGCAGCAGCTGCAGTAGCGCTCGCAAGCTGTACGACTCAGGATATAAAACAAGGTATTCACCCGATGACACCAGATGTTAATCTCCACAAGGTTGACGATGGAGTCTATCCTGCAGTATTTTCTACCAAGGACTTCAATTGGAGAGGAAGTAATCTTATGCTAACGCTCTATTCTGAGGATATCTACGAGGGTAAATCGATAGATAACCTTCAACCTGGCGACACAGT
Organism: uncultured Prevotella sp.; assembly: GCA_905236815.1. Classification (GTDB taxonomy): domain Bacteria; phylum Bacteroidota; class Bacteroidia; order Bacteroidales; family Bacteroidaceae; genus Prevotella. The sequence goes on from CAJOPE010000094.1 coordinate 5,982, forward strand.
TTACTTCCGTGAAGACACGATTGTAGTGAAGGGTACAAAGGTAGATAAGAACTTTATAGAGATTAATGGTGGTATAGAGCAGAACGGAGCAATGCTGCAAAAGACCAAGGATGGAAACTACCGAGGCATGCAGTTGGATGACCATTCCACTTACACCCTGTTGGGAAAGACAGCTCTGATGCTCGCTGATGATTTCACAATTATAGATTGTGGGGATAATCCCGAGGATGCCAATGATACCATCCGTACGAATCAGAAAAAATATCTCGAGGGAGTAAAGGATTACAAGCGTGATTTCTCGGAACTTAATACACTTGTAACGGTAAAAGATGGTAGAATCACCAATATCACCCGTCGGTGGATTCCTTAATAAAATGCATTGATTACTTTATCGTAATTAGTTTAATGGCGGAAATTCTATAGAATTGAATTTCCGCCATTATATTTTGTGAAATCCCCTGGTTCTTTATTTCAGAAGAGGATTGAAGTGTAGTACCGATGGGTCAAACGATGATGTATCGCTAACTCCTGTATAAAGCATCAACTCTATCAGTTCGTTCTGCATCTCTTTAATTTTCCGGATAACTCCTTCCTTACCTTCTTTCAGAAGAGGAGCAAGGATGGAACGACCTGGCGCTACTGCATCTGCACCTAATGCCAATGCCTTATATGCATCATAGCCGGAATCAATATGGCAATCGCAATATATTGCGATACCGCTTCCCATCAGGGCCTCCTTGATCTTAGGCAGCATAAATGCAGGTGGAACACCAAATGGGATTCTTCCGTGATGGTGGGAAACAAGAACAGCGCTAACACCTGCCTCACGACACTTCAAGGCATCCTGTACGGATAAAACTCCTTTTGCAACAAAGGGTATGCCGGCTGCTTCTACATACTTTTTCAAATCATCGAGCATAACTGGTCCTAAAGGAATGCCATCAGGCTTATCGTATTGTCCATCCTTACCAGGTACATGATCGATATCAACACCTACTGCTACTGCTCCCTGCTCTTTCGCAAAGGCAATCTGCTCAAATATCGTAGCATGGTCGGCAAAAGGTTTGATAATTCGAACTGTATCCGCACCACACGAAACGATATCAGCATATTCCTCATCAGGTTCCATACCCACAAAATTCAGCAGGTTCAGTTCTTTTGCCACCTGAGCATACTCATTCATTGGTTTTCGCCCATCCTTTCCTACTTTGTTCAGATGTGAAAAAGCAGGCATCATAAGTGGCAAAGCGTATTCTCTTTCGAATATCTTCGTTTTCAAATCGGGCATGACAGCATCAATCGCCCGCATTTCCACCAGAATGTTGTCGAGATAATTGCGAGTGTGTACATTGGCATCGTCGGCCCTTCCACTTGTAACAGGTATCATGCCTGCAGGACCAGGCCAGGGACTATTTTTTTCGTTGTTCATTGCTTATAAATTAACTTGTTTTCTGCAAATCTACAATATTAATTTCACTTATCCAACAAATTCCCTGATAACAACTCAAAATTTGTTCCTGTTAGAGACTCGCAATAGAGCACAATCAGTATTTAGAAGAACAATCCTAATACACCACAACTCAACAAAACGAGAATCGGATTTACCTTGAATTGTTTGGTGGCAATAAATGCTCCTGCAAAAAGCACGATGCTGACGATAAAACCATAAAGGTCGTCGGATGGAGATCCAAAGTTCTCTTTATTCATAAGCAATACGGCAGCAGCAGCTATCAAACCGATAATGGTTGGGCGAAGTGCCTTGAAGATGTTCTCAACAATCGGATTATTCTTATGCTTCATCAGATAATGACTGATGCAGATCATCAGAATGAAAGGTAACCAGATAATCGACAATGAAGCTATAACCGATGCTATTGAGGCCATCCACTCTGGATATCCAGCATTGATTGCAGATACATAGCCCACATAAGTTGCTGCATTAATACCAATAGGACCAGGGGTTGACTGACTGATTGCTACAATATCAGTGAATTCGGCATTAGAGATCCAATGATTCTTAACCACTACATCACTGTATATCAATGACAGCATCGCATAGCCGCCACCAAAATTGAAGATTCCTATCTTACTGAAAACTATAAATAACTTGAGAAACAACATACTATTTTTCCTTTAATATATATTTACCATAAATAAAACCCGAGATACCTGCTACGGCAATAATCCAAATTGGGGAAACACCAAAACAGGCGATGAGCAGACAGGCAACAATAGGAATCCAGAAATTATATCGGGAGAGTTTGGCTGTCTTGGCCATTGTAAAGCAAGGAGCGGCAATTAATGCAACAACGGCAGGGCGCACTCCTCGGAAGAATTTCTCAACCCAAGGGTTCTCGCGGAATGAATGAAAGAAGATTGCGATGAGCAGAATGGCAATAATTGATGGAAGTGCTATGCCTAAAGCACCCACAATGCCTCCCCATACACCTTTAAGTTTATATCCGATATGGCTGGCCATATCAATCGCAAAAATACCCGGAGTAGTTTGAGCTACTACCATTATATCCATAAATTCCTGCTTGTCCATCCAGTGATTGTTGTCCACAAATTCTCTTTCCATCGCAGGAATCATTGCATAGCCACCACCTAACGTGAAGGCTCCTATCTTGTTGCAGGTAATAAAAAACTTTAATAGCATATCTATTGTTTATGTTAATTCACTGCAAAGTTACACCTATTTATTAATAAAAAAGAAGTATGTCTATTAGAAATCTCTAATTAAGTGAATTAAAATATAAAAAAGAGATATTTATGCTTTTTGAGAGTTAGTTGGGTATAAGGAGTATTTTATAATTAGGAACTATCTACATCAGACGGTAACATTATTGCTACAGAATCGATAATTTTTCTAAATAATTGACACAGTATATCAATAAAAATAATTATATTTGCAAAATGAAATTTAACACTCTCTACGTATAAAATTTCGCTGAGAACTAAGGAAATCGAATTAT
>CAJOPE010000095.1 GCA_905236815.1 uncultured Prevotella sp.
AAAACTTTTGGACATTCCTTCTCTTTCCTCTTGATTTTTAAGACTTTAAGGGCAAGCTATTTGCAAGTGGGAAACTTTAGTAAATTAGAGCCAGGTGAGAAAGAAACCTGGCAGATGAACATTTGCTATGCTGATGGGAAACCAGCTAAGGCACAGCTCATGGCAACAATGTTTGATGCATCTCTCAACTTTTTTGAACCATATTATTTTAGGGATCCTAAAGCATTCGAACCATTTGAAATCTACAGTAATTGGGAAGAGGGATCTGAAAATTATCGTTCTTCTTCCTATGGATATCTTAACCATCGTTATCCTTATTTGGGTGAGGAGTCTTTAAAGTTAAGTAGTCTTCGTGGCAATGTGTTGCGTGGTTATGCAAAAGAAGACGACATCTACTTCTTCCAAAGTCTTTCTGCTACAATTAATTCGGATGGAGAAAAAGGATATATTAGTGGAGTGGTTCTTGATGCGATGGGTAATCCTATTGTCGGCGCTTCTGTAGAATGTATAAACGGAAAAGGTGCTGCTGTTACTAATAAAAAGGGGGAATTTAAAATTCGATATGAGGGCACTACAGATATTCGAATTGAGTATATTGGAATGATTACCGTATCAGAAAAGACAAAAAGTGGTTCTTATCTTAAAATAGTTATGCTTGAAGAAAATCAGGCTTTATCTGAAACTGTTGTCGTCGGATATGGTACGCAAAGGAAGAGTTCTCTTACCGGAAGTATTTCTTATGTTAGAAGTGATGTGTATGGTGCAAGTTCTCCAAATCAAAAAGCAATAGAAGAGGCTATTTCTAAAGCTGCTGCTTTTGGGGATAAGAAATCTGCAAGCACAGAACAGCTTATTATGCCAAACGTCACCGCCCGAAAGAATTTCGATGAGCTGGCTTTTTGGAAACCTCGATTGGTAACTGATTCAAAGGGTAATATCAATTTGGAATTCACTCTTCCAGAGAGCATTACTTCTTGGAACTTCTATGGATGGGCTCACGATAAGCACATGTCGGAGGGCTATGCCTATGCCACGGTAAAGGCAGTGAAAGCCTTTGTGGTTCAGCCAAATATGCCTCGTTTCCTTCGCAAGGGGGATAAGGGCGAAATCTCTACCCGCATCTTCAATAACTCGGAGAAGTTGCAGACGGGTGTAGTTGCGCTCCAACTCCTCGATCCTGAAACGGAGGAGGTGCTCTATGAGGAGAAAAAGAAACTCAATGTTGAGGCCAAATCAACTGGTGAGGCTTCTTTCTCTGTCGATTTCTCGAAGGGAAGTAAGCTATATAATAAGGTAGAAGACCTTGTAATTTGCAAAATCGTGGCTGCAAGTAAGGAGGGCTCATCGGATGGTGAACAGCATTATCTCTCTATTCTCACCGATAAGGAAAAGGTTACCAAAACACTTGCTATCAAACTACAGCAAGGAGAAACAGCAACTATTCCGGTTGAGAAGATGTATGGTAAGGATGCTGAACATCGTAATCTCACCGTGGAGTTCGTACAGCATCCGATGTGGTATGCTCTCAAGTCGCTTGCTACTTTGTCCGAGAATGCAAGTGATGATGCCTATAGTCAGCTAACCAGCTATTATGCAAGCAGTATCGCCGACTATCTGGCCGATGACATCAAGAGCGATTCCCTTCGCAAACAGGTACTTGGCAAGGTTGCCGATAAGGATTATCGTAGAAAACTTTGCGATGAGTCTATCGAGAAATTATACAGTCTGCAGAATAGCGATGGCACCTGGAGTTGGTTCAAAGGAATGCAGGGAAGTGAATATATGACCGTTTCTATTGCCGAACAGATGATTCATTTGAAGAATCTCATCGGCAAAAAGTATTGTCGAGGTAACTTGATGCTCGAACGAGCAATGCCGACAGTGGATAGTATCATCTGTAGAAATGCCAGCTATCTTAGAAAGTTGAAGAAATGGGAACTTAGCAATGTGAATGAGTATGTGCTCCATGCCATGTATATTCGAATGATGAGTTCTTCTGTAAGGAATGAAAAGGTAGAAGCTGATATTGAGTATCTGATGAAGGAGGTGCTTGAAAACCCATCTGCTCTCACCATCTATGGAAAGGCGATTTTCGCGAATGTCCTTGCTTTGAGAGGCGATAAACAGCATGCCGGCGAGTTCCTGGAGAGTATCCGTCAATATAGTGTGCAGACTCCATCGATGGGTGTCTATTTCGATACCTCCAAGGCCTATTATTCCTGGTATGATTACAAACTCCCAACGGTGAGTGCTGCTGTTGAGGCTTTCCATAATATAGAACCTACTGATACCGAGATGATTGAGGGTATGCAGAAGTGGCTGCTCGAGGAAAAGCGCACCCACGAATGGAATACTCAGATCAATTCCAACGATGCAATTTATGCTCTGTTACTGGGAAATCTTCAGAATATGGAGAAAACTACAGGTAGCGTGGAAATGGCTCTCGATGGAAAGAAATTACAACTCGAGGCTCCTAAGGGCGCAGAAGGATTCTCGAAGGCGAAGATTAAAAATGTGGAGGCAAAGAATCTAACCATTCATTCGATAGCCAACAGTGCAAATGCGGATTCTAAACTCAACAAGACTTCATGGGGAAGTATTTTCGCGGAATGTGAAATTCCGATAGCAAATATCGACACAACTAATTCCTGTGGTTTTAGCATTGAGCGAAAAGTTGAGCCGGTTGATGGTTCTAAAGAACTTAAAGTGGGAGATAAGGTGAGAGAAGTAATTACTTTCCATGCCGATCGAGACTTCGATTTTGTGAAAGTCACCAGCAACCGTGCGGCTTGTCTGGAACCTGTTGAGCAGACGACTGGTTATGATTGGCACACCAGAGCTTATGTAAAGCCAAGAGATAACCGCACAGAGTATTCCTTCTATCGTTTGCCTAAGGGCGATTATATGATAGAAACTGAATACTATATCGACAGGGTAGGCGATTACGAAAGTGGTTCCTGCAATATCAGCTGTCAATATGCACCAGCCTTCTCTGCTTATTCTAAGCCTGCAGAGAAAATTGAAGTGAAAAATAGAAAATAGAACTATTATTTAACGTGAGTTCGATGAATTTAAAATAATGAGAGCTGTGTATCAAGTAGGCTATTTCAATAGTATTCGTTAATCACCCAAATTTCAAACAATTATATTTCGTCGAACTCTCGTTATTTACGGCTTAAAATCGTAGATAATTGTTCCTTTGCATTATTTATCTGAAACAGATATGTGAATTTGCGGCACATAATTTATTGGATATGTCCCACTACTACTTCTCCCCCGCTCGTGGGGGAGATCGAGAGAGGGTATGCCACTAAATTAAGCAATAAAGCTAATATAGTTAGTAAATTAACCTTGGGAAAATGCTGGATAACAAGCATTTTGTGAATTATCTAGGTTAAACATTTAGTATTTTAAGCAGCTCCTCCTTGAGATCCTTTTCTGGTTCAAGGTCGAGCTTCTTTCGGATATGACCTCTAACAGTGCTGATATTATTCTCATTCTTTCCGAGGATGATGGCGATTTCCTTCTGCGTTTTTCCTTTCAGCACTAATTCGCAGACAGCTAGCTCGGCCTCTGTAAAGGAAGGGAAAACATCAGAAAGACTGGCCCGCTGCATTGCTTTTGCAAGTTTCCTATTCTCTGCAGCCTCCAGAATGTTCTTCTCAGCTTGATCGTCGATCATATCAAAGAAAGTCTGAGTGGCATCCTCTCCTTTTACCATTGCCTCGTTCATTTTCAGATAGGTATGCAACTGCATACGAGTCATATTGAACACACGCAGCACCTCTTCCTCTGTATGCTGATATTCATTCTTTTCTGATTCCAGTTGATGGATGGTACGCTGACTGATTACTGCCCCCAATGCAGTGCAGACAGCCAGAACTCCAAAGATGCTGATAATAGAATTGTTGGGATTGTCGGGCTGTAGATATTTAACACCGAAAATAGTAATGAGTGTACAAATAGAAAGAATGATTGGCGCTTTTTTCAGTAATCCGAATGTGACATATAATAATAAGGTATAGAGAATAATCAGATTATTGATGATCATTTCATTATACATTTCGGGTTGGAAATAGGTTAGAGAGAAAATTCTAACCGATTGCAGCACTTGCGAAACGATACTGAACCAGAAGAAAGCCTTCTCAAGTGATAGGATGTGATGATAGAAAAGTACGAAGAATACAACGCTTTCAGTAAAATAGAAAATAGAAAGTATATTGAAATATGGTTTGTTGATACCCATTATTCCTGAAAGATGCAAGAAAATTGCCAGTAACGTCATTACCACCGATAATGTAAACATGATAAGACGCAGGCGCTGTTCTATACCCGAAGAAAATTTATTCAGGAAGTTAATTAATATTTTCTGCTGTTCAGATTCAATTGTGGCCGCTTTTTCTTTCATTTTATTCTCTAAGATTTAAGTATCCATATCCTTATGGATAAGTGTTAAAAGTCATATATTACATTTGCAAAATTAGTAAAAAAATGCTTTTCAACCTCATTCTGCAAGGAAAATATGCCGATTATATAGTCTTTTAACGATAATTTTGGATATTTGCTTGCGTTTTGCATCTTTTGTTACAAAAATATTTGGATGTTTCGAGTTTTTTATGTAACTTTGCATTCGATAAAAGATATATAGCCCTCTACTGCCTGATAAAGGAGTAGACTTTAGGACATTCTAAGAAAGAAATTAAGGTCTAAGACTTAAAAATGAGTAAAGAATTTATTTATAGAATTTATAATAATATCCGCAGCCTCATATTAATATGAGGTAAATACTTGTCTATTATATTTGTAACCAAAATAGCTTTGGCTTGGACTGAAAGCGTTCAGCTTTGAGCAAGGCGCTATGATTTTTTAGTGGATAAAGACGGATGCCTGAGACAGGTATCCGTTTTTGGTTTTGTAATGATTTAACCAGGATAATTCATAGAAGAATCATCTTACCTTGTTCTACCCCTGCAAACGGTGAAGATAGAAAGAGGGTATGCCACAGATGAAGCCATAAAGCTAATATTAATTAGCCGATAACGCTTGCTCGTGGCATACCCTCTCTTGATCTCCCCCACGAGTGGGGGAGAAATGAATTTTATAATTATAGGTTAAAACCTTTAATTTTCTGTCTTCACAAATTATTCAAATTCCTGCCAACTCTTAATCTGCAGGTCTTCCAATCCTATTGTGCAGAAAGATTCGATGAAGGCACTTGCCAATCTCGCGTTGGTAATCAATGGAATGTTATGGTCGATGGCTCCACGGCGAATGCGATAACCGTTGGTCAACTCGCGCTTTGAGTGATTCTTAGGAATGTTCACAATCAAGTCGAACTTGTGGTCGTGAATCATATCCATCACATTCTCCTCACCGGCAACACACTCATCTGGCCATGCCACAGCTGTTGCCTTGGCGCCATTCTCGTTGAGATACTTTGCAGTGCCGTGTGAAGCAAATACCTGATAACCAGCCTTTACCAGCGCCTGAGCAGCATCAAGCAATGCGGCCTTGTCCTTGGCACCTCCGCTTGAAAGCATCACACCCTTGTCCTTAGCTGGAATCTTATAGCCTGTTGCGATGAGTGAGTCGAGCAATGCCTCCTCGAAGGTGTCGCCTACACATCCCACCTCACCGGTAGAGCTCATATCCACACCCAGGATAGGGTCGGCATTCTGCAAACGGGCGAATGAGAACTGCGAAGCCTTCACGCCAATGCGGTCGATGTCGAACTCGCTCTTGTCTGGCTTGCTATATGGGGCATCGAGCATAATCTTGGTAGCAGTCTCGATGAAGTTGCGCTTCAGCACTTTTGATACGAATGGGAAGGAACGTGATGAGCGCAGGTTGCACTCGATCACCTTGAGTGTGCGGCCCTTTGCAAGATACTGGATATTGAAAGGTCCTGAGATGTTGAGCTCCTTGGCGATGGCCTTGGAAACTTTCTTTATCTGGCGTACCTGTGCGAAGGAGATGCTCTGTGCTGGGAATACCATGGTGGCATCGCCTGAGTGAACACCGGCAAACTCCACGTGCTCTGAAATCGCATATTCCACTACTTCACCATTCTGGGCAACGGCATCAAATTCCACCTCGTTGGTCTCCTGCATAAACTGCGAGATAACCACTGGATATTCCTTGCTCACCTCGCTGGCGAGTTCGAGGAAGCGCTCGAGTTCCTCGTTGTCGTAACATACGTTCATAGCTGCACCCGAGAGTACATAGGATGGACGAACCAGTACTGGGAAACCAACTCGGTCGACGAAGGCTTTTACATCATCCATAGAGGTGAGGGCGCTCCATTCTGGCTGGTCGATGCCCAACTTGTCGAGCATTGCCGAGAACTTGCTGCGGTTCTCTGCACGGTCGATAGAAACCGGACTGGTTCCGAGGATTGGCACACCCTGGCGATAGAGTTTCATGGCGAGGTTGTTTGGAATCTGTCCACCCACACTCACAATCACGCCGTTTGGATTCTCCAGGTCGATGACATCCAACACACGCTCGAATGAAAGCTCATCGAAATAGAGATGGTCGCACATATCATAGTCGGTAGATACGGTCTCTGGGTTATAGTTGATCATAATACTCTTGTAGCCTAGCTTGCGGGCGGTGTTTACGGCATTTACCGAACACCAGTCGAACTCTACTGAAGAGCCGATGCGATAAGCACCCGAACCGAGTACGATGACGGATTTCTCATTGGTGTAATAGCTGATATCGTAACCCTCAACCGCATAAGTCATATAGAGATAGTTGGTGAGGTCAGGATGCTCGCTTGCCACGGTTGGGATGCGCTTCACTGCAGGCAGAATGCCCTGCTTCTTGCGGTATGCGCGAACGGCGAGGTTCTCCTTCTCCATATTTCCCTCGGATGGCTTCAGCACAAATTTGGCAATCTGGAAGTCGGAGAAACCGAGCACCTTTGCCTTGCGGAGTACATCCACAGGAACATCCTCGATGGCATTGTAGCCTTCGAGCACATGCTTGTAATCTACAATATTCTTCAGTCGCTCCAGGAACCAAGGGTCGATCTTGGTGAGTTCCTCTACTTTCTCAACGGTATAACCTTCCTCGAAAGCCTGGGCAATCGCGAAGATACGCAAGTCGGTTGGGTTGGCAAGTTCATCGTCGAGGTTGTCGAACTTCACGTGGTCGTTGCCCACAAATCCGTGCATACCCTGTCCGATCATACGCAAGCCCTTCTGAATGAGTTCTTCGAAGCTTCGGCCGATTGACATGATTTCGCCAACAGATTTCATCGAAGAACCGATCTTTCGGCTCACGCCAGAGAACTTGGTGAGGTCCCAGCGAGGAATCTTGCAGATGAGATAGTCGAGTGAAGGAGCCACATAAGCAGAATTGGTAGTACCCATCTCGCCAATCTGGTCGAGGGTGTATCCGAGAGCGATCTTGGCAGCAACGAAAGCGAGAGGATAACCTGTAGCCTTGGATGCAAGAGCTGAAGAACGGCTCAATCGGGCATTGATCTCGATGATGCGATAGTCGTTGGTAACAGCATTGAAGGCGAACTGGATGTTGCACTCGCCCACAATATTAAGGTGGCGCACACACTTGATGGTGATATCCTGCAGATATTTCACCTGTTCCTCGGTGAGCGAGCAGGTAGGAGCTACTACGATAGACTCACCCGTGTGGATGCCCAGTGGGTCGAAGTTTTCCATAGAGGCCACGGTGAAGCAGTGGTCGTTGGCATCGCGGATGCACTCAAACTCAATCTCCTTCCATCCCTTCAAACTCTCTTCCACCAGAACCTGTGGAGCGAAAGTGAAAGCACTCTCAGCAATCTCCTTGAAGGTAGCCTCGTCAGGACAAACGCCTGAGCCCAGACCACCGAGTGCGTAAGCCGAGCGGATCATGATAGGGTAGCCGATTTCGCGTGCAGAGGCAATTGCCTCGTCCATGTTCTCACAAGCGTGAGAAACAGGCACCTTCATATCGATTTTGTTGAGTTCCTTCACGAAGAGGTCACGGTCTTCCGTGTTCATAATTGCCTCTACGCTAGTACCCAGCACCTGCACCCCATATTCCTTGAGGACACCTGTCTTGTAAAGTTCAGTACCGCAGTTGAGGGCAGTTTGTCCACCGAAAGCGAGCAGGATGCCATCAGGACGCTCTTTCTTAATGATTTCCGTTACGAAATGCGTATTTACCGGTAGGAAATACACCTTGTCGGCAACACCCTCACTTGTTTGGATAGTTGCCACATTAGGATTTACGAGTACCGACTTGATGCCTTCCTCACGTAAAGCCTTGAGTGCCTGACTACCAGAGTAGTCAAACTCACCAGCCTGTCCGATTTTCAGTGCGCCCGAACCGAGTACGAGCACTTTCTTTACCTGTGTCTTCATAAACGTGCTTGTTTTTCTAGAAATTTTGTAGTTTGGCCACAAAGATACAATAAAACTAGCAAATTATAATCTGAAGTGCGTTAAAAATATCATTTTATTTTCAAAATAGTGTTTCTATGAGCAAATTGTGAATATTTTGGTTATTTAACAATAAAATGCTTTGATACATGGTAACTTTCTTACGACATAGTATCGTTTGAAGACATAGTAACATAATAACATTATGGTTTTAACATAGCATTACTTGGTCTTTTTCATTGCAACACTTCATCTTTTCCCACGCAACAGATGAGGTATTGTTTCGCAATACTTGATGTATTGCAGCGGCACTACTCAGAGGAAAGAATCATCTGAAGGCCGTAACGCTAAGCAGCAACGTTTCCGAAGCGCTTGCATATATATTATACCGAAGGCCCCTTGCAAATGTCCCATATTGTCCCATATCAGAGGGTATTACGAGAAAAATATTAGTCTGTAAACCACTAACTATCAAGGTCTTCCAAGAAATTTAAAAATTATTTTCACTTCTGATTTTTTTAGGTTGTTTCCACGCTCATTAAAGCCGATTTTCTGCAGCTTCTGAGCAAGCGGCCGACAGCCGTGTATCCATCTACGAAGCCGTTTTCTGGCTGTTTCGTAACTCACATCTGGCGAATATGCCATTGCTAAATCGCGTTTTGTCATAATAGAAATACCCACCTCCAACTCCTCATACCCACCTCCAACTCCTCCCAAAGGGAGGAGAGTCTGATTAGTCTTACTGCTATAAATGGCTGATTAAGAGTCTTTTCGATGAAATGGTTGATGGGGAGTTTCCTCTCAGGAAATGTCTGATGGGTGAGATTTTAATTTCCTGAAGCAGTGTCTGTGGGCGGCTGCTCATCTTTTGAGCATTCCAGCCTCAGCAGGGCGCCCTGCTATATATATTATACCACGCATAGGCGAAAATGAGGTCACCTCAAGGCTCAAATTAACAGAAGCCACGCCCTCAAAGCCTTCCCAAGCCCCCTCCCAAGGAGAGGATGTTAAAGCAGCAATGTTATGTTAAAAACGATATGTTATTTTGTTACTATGTATTCAAACGATACTATGTCTCATGTACTTCTGTTCTTCTGTCTAAAAAGAAAGTTCTTCTGTATGAACTCAATAATCTCAATAATTTCAACGAAAATCTGAGCCCACACATTTGCACACAGAACTCTACTAAAGAAGTATATAAATATAATTATATTTATATACTTCTTTAGTAGACCTTTATGTCTCTATATCCACGTCCAAAATATTGCTGATATTATTGAGATTGTTGAGATTGTAATAACGAAAAATATAAACCCAATTTCTTTACATAATTGATCCTATATGTTGGGGCGTTATTCATTGATTGGAAACGTTGGGGCGTAATTTATTACGTTCCTATCAGCAGAAAAAGAAATCGAAGAATATTAGGAATGTAATGAATTATGCCCCAACAAACTATTAAGAATCAAAGAGATTGCAAAATAAAAAATTAACGATACTCATGGAATTGCTTGCTAATAACAGGAATAATCTGTAATTTTGAGGCCAAAAAACTATTTCGTATGAAATTACTAAGATATATCTGCCTGCTAATGCTTAAAGAGATAAAAATGCTACTTCTTTTCTTATTTCTTTTAATAGAATTGGCTGGTTGCCAATCCTCCAAGAACATATATTATTATGCAGAGGTGCCAGAAGATACTTCGTGTATTTATTTCAGTAATTTTCTTAGCTATAAATCTAAGATTAAATTATCTTCTTTCACCCATTATTGGTGTTATAATCCTTACACTGTAATATATAATCCTGTTGACAAAAACCATATATTCTTTTATATCGATGCTAGGGACTATGATACCTGTACATATTACAAAACGAAAGACCGCATTGTAATAAAGAAAATGAAAAAAGAATCGGATATTTTCGGTATCAAGAATGTTGACAGCATCGTTTTTCAGAGACATAATAAAATTTTTATAGACAGCGTAAAAAATGTAATGAAAAAGAAAGACGAAGAATGGTATCCTATTTATTTGAAGAAACTAATGGGAAAATGATTTTTTTGATTATTTTTGCTCTGAAAATCTAATGTAAATGAGGATGAAAAGGAAAGTATATAATGCTTTAAAAATAACGAATATGTAGAAAAGTAGGTATTTAATTATTTTGTGTTGCATTTGCTTTGTAGCCCTAACTGCATTTGCGAAAAAACTAAAGGAAAAATTTCAAAAACTGAAATTTCCTATGTAGAAGAAAACCTGAAAACTCAGTAAATTCAATTAGGATGAGAGCAAACATGTGTAGATATGCTGTTGTCAAAGATGCTGAATCTGCAGCAACTATTGCCTTTGTTTATATCTCAAATATTCTGGGAACGAAGCATGCGGAACTCGATCAACCATATCATATACAACTATTGATATGCGTTGTGGTGTGATATGATGGAGCAAAAATAAAGAAAAGATAATATGAATCTAAGATTTTTACATATTGTTCGCTTCTATATAATCTACTTTGTATGGAGTTTCCTCATTACATTCATAATCAGTGATTGGGGACGTGAGTTCTGAGAAATAAAGTTAATTTCTGCTACTATCCTTGGCTTCTACATGGAAATTATTTACCTTATCGTTCACTATACCCATACCAACAGATTGATATTCGCAGACCTCAAACGATCCTATTTCTATGCCCTATTCCCAATTTTGCTATTAGCCTCCATATATTATATTACAAAGGATCTTCCCCCTAAGGTATTCTATACAGAAATAGAAAATGGTGTCGAAGTGGAAAAGATAAAGGATGCCTGGTATCGGGATGATTTCTGGATTCTGATAATACTAACCATCGCTCCAATTATCGTTGCTGTTGTCGATAATTTTATTTACATAACAAGGCATAAAAATGCCGAAACTTAATATCGATACGTATCGATACCTCTACCGATAACGTATCGTTTTTTTTGTTTTGTTAATTTATCTTTGCAACCGCAATCCTGAAGGAAGCAGGGCAATATCGCCGGGCTTAGTAATGCAGGTTGCAAAGTAATAAGATGAATGCAAATAGTATTCAGATTTTTAAAAATGATCTCTTCGGCGAGGTGAGAACCTTGACCGACGAGAAGGGCGAAGCCTGGTTCGTGGGAGTGGATGTTGCCAGGGCTTTGGGATATAAGAATCCTTCAAATACTTTAAATATCCATGTAGATTTGGATGATCGTAAGTGTCAGATTATCAGCCAGGATACTCGAAACAGGTATGTGTATAGAAATCCAAAAATAGTCATCATCAACGAGTCTGGCCTTTATTCTTTAGTTCTTTCTTCCAAACTTCCACAGGCTCGAAAGTTCAAGCATTGGGTAACCAGCGAGCTGCTTCCTCAGATTCGCAAGACGGGTGGTTACATTCCTGTAGCCGAGGAGGACGATGAGCAGACAATCCTTGCCAAGGCGCTGCTCATCGCCAAGCAAACGATTGAGGCGCAGTCGCAGTTGGAAGAGTAACGGGGGATTTTGCTATATATGTTTATCGTCTGTGAGGAACGTAATGGATTAAACCCGACTCACAAAATTTCAATTACTCATCAAAGATTGAACTGATCTATAAAGAAGACTGTAATACATTGATATTCAGTCGAGAATCCCAAAATGGGACTCTCGTAAATAAAACGACGATCATCAACGAGATCTGGCCTTTATTCTTTAGTTCTTTCTTCCAAATTTCCACAGGCTCGAGAGTTCAAACAATGCCACTACCGATTTAAATCAGAATAGTCTAACTCTACCTGTAGTCCGTTTTTCTCTCGACAAATGCCTCGCAGTTCTGCGCCACGAAGATTGTTTTCTAAATTCTGCATAGCCATAAGTTTATTATTTTCGCTGCAAAGATATAGAAAGGAAGTGAGTGCGCAAACGTACATAAACGTTTATGTCTGCTTGTTCACCCTCCACCTTATTATATCTTTGCAGAAGAAAATTTAATCTACAAGATAATGGAAATACTAAAATACCTATTGGTTATCCCTGCTGCAATTTAATGCAGGAAGAAAATGAAAGAAGACGAAAACTGGTGGTATAACAGCCACTTCCTTTTCTATTGGTGCTTATTTTGTGGTCTATTAATATCTTAACCAAATGGACAAACTGCGACAGACAGACAATGTAGTTGCAACATAAAGAACTTTCGCTGTGCTGTTTTCGGAGTTGAAGAGTTTCTGACGAGAAATATGGCGTGTAGCTTTTAACTTATACTTTATAAATAAAACACCTGTTATACAAGCAAACTGTAAGTTAAAGTTATTGATATTTCGCATATTGTTATATTATATCAAGTTTTAGTTTCGTTATGGCATAAATACTTTTAAAATAACGACAATATGATTATATTTGCGAATAAAAACCTATCAAAGGATAAGATATGGAAGCAAAAATTAAAAAACTAGTAAATGAGAGAGACACTGTAAACAAGTGGATGGAGAGGTATGGTGTAAGATTTGGAATTTATAAGAACAATGAATTCAAGGAGCAGCTGTTCCCATTTGATTCCGTTCCAAGAATTATATCACATAAAGACTGGAGTTTTCTGGAAAGAGGTCTTAAGCAGCGCGTAGAAGCGCTGAACGCTTTTCTATGGGACATTTACCACGACAAGAAAATCATCAGTGACGGGGTTATCCCCGAGGAGTTTGTCTATGCCTCGAAAGGATATATGCCTGAATGTGAAGGCATCTCGCCAAGAGGAAAAGTTTATGCACATATTGCCGGTATTGACCTAGTGGAAGGGAAAGACGGGAATTGGTATGTGCTGGAAGATAATCTCAGGATTCCTTCTGGCGCAAGCTATCCGATGATAGCACGCACGATTACCCGAAAGGTGGCGCCGCAGGTTTTCCATAAAAACAGTATTTCGGATAATCGCGATTATGCCGACTTGTTACAGACTATGATGGAAGAGATGTGTGTGGAAGATGGCATTGGGGTGGTTCTTACACCGGGAAGATATAACTCCGCCTTCTTTGAACACAGTTATCTGGCCGAGAAAGCGGGTCTGGTCATTGCATATCCTGGCGACTTGTTCGTGGAAGACGACAAGGTGTATTACGGTGGAATGTATAAGGAGAAGATAAGAGTGGGAGCTATTTATCGCAGAATCTCGGATGAATACCTGGACCCCCTCACCTTTGAGCCTTCTTCGTTGCTGGGTATACCCAATGTGATGCAGGCCTACAAGGCGGGCAATGTTGCCCTGATAAATGCTGTGGGCAACGGGGCTGCCGATGACAAGGGTATTTATTATTTTGTGCCGAAGATGATAAAATATTATCTCGGAGAAGAGGCACTGCTGTCGAATGCGCCTACCTACTTGCCCTATTACAAGGACGACTTCGACTATGTGATGGAGAATCTCGAAAAACTGGTTATCAAGGATGTGAGCGAGGCTGGCGGCTACGGGGTTGTGTTTGGAAACAGTCTGAGCAAGGAGGAACTGGAGAAGCGAAAGCAGCTTATCATCGATGACCCTAGAAGATGGATTGCACAGGAGGTGGTAGATTTTAAGGATCTGCAAATTCTGGAAGGTGACGAACTGGTGTGGCGCAAGGCCGACCTGAGAGCTTTTGTGATTACGGGCAAGCAAACAAGGGTGTGGAAGAGTGGACTGACCCGATTCTCGCGCAATCCCAACTCGATGATTGTGAATTCATCGCAAGGTGGAGGCTTCAAGGATACCTGGGTAGAGGAATAGAAATGGAATGAATTTACTTAACGTACATAACTGAATATAATTAATATGGTAAGAAGTGAGATAATTTCAGCAATGTCGGCCAATCGACTGTATTGGCTTGGACGATACGAGGAACGTGTGTATCTGACACTACGCATGCTCAGTAAATATTATGACAAAATGATCGACGGTGTGCCCAGTGGCTATGTAACCTTCTGGCGTAAGCTCGACTCGGTGGTGAACTATAAGAATGATGCTGCTTTCACACTTGGAATGATGTATGACGAGAAGAATCCCGCATCTGTGTTCTCAGCACAGTGCAAGGCTATGGACAATGCCATGATGCTGCGGGAGACGATCTCATCGGAAACGCTGAGCTATCTGGAGATGAGTGTGGCCAAGATGAGAGAGCTGAAAACTGAGAAAGAGATGAACATCAACCGACTGCAGCAGATAACCGATTGGAGTCTGGCTTTCTTTGGGTGTGCCGAGCAGCGCACACGCAACCACACGGCGCTGGCACTTCTGCTGATTGGCAGGAATATCGAAAACCTTGATATGCTGCTGCGCTTTGATTATCCGCTCGATAGAATTGTGAAGGCATGGGAGTCGCTGAAGAATATTGCCACGTATGAAACCTATACCGACCAAAATATCACGAAGAAAATCGACATGCAGATGACACAGGAAAACTACAATGATATTAATTTCAAAAACAGGGTGTTGAGTCTGCTTAGCGTATTGACAATGGTATGATGCATCGTTATCTTTATAATTATCTGACAACGGTTGACTTTTCATCTCCTGTGACCCATCACCAGATATTACTGAGGTGCCAGCCCATGAGATGCAGAAGTCAGCATATTGAGGATGAGCATGTGGTGATTTCGCCCGACTTTCACATTCTGGAGGGAAAGGATGTCTTTGGCAATCGAATCATATACGGAGGAGCAGCGGAATCGCACATCTCACTTACCTATGTGAGCACTGGCATCATCCGGGTGGAGGAAGATGCAACCGGAGAAAGCAACATTCCCTTCTTCTATCGCATCCCAAGTGCACTAACTTTTCCTTCTGAGCAGATCAAGGATATGGCACTTGCTGCGAAAGGTGGAAATTTCGACGAGAGAATGCTGAGACTGTGTTGTGGGGTGCACGAAGCTCTCCACTATGAAAAGGGCGCTACACACATAGAAACCACTGCCGACAAGGCACTATTGACCGGAAAGGGTGTGTGTGCCGACTACTCGCATGTGATGATTGCAGCAAGCAGACTGGCTGGATATCCGGCAAGATATGTTAGCGGATTCCTGGAAGGTACGGGGGAGACGCATGCTTGGGTGGAGGTGCACGACGGATATAAATGGCATAGTTTTGACCCTACGCATGCATGCAGGGCGCAAAGGGGATATGTGAAACTTGCGCATGGCAGAGACGCCATGGACTGCAGTGTGAACCGTGGCACCTTTATCGGCAATGTATCAGAGTCAACTCTTGTTAATGTAATTTTGAAAGAAATATGATCAAGACTATAGTATCTACTGAATTGCCTATCGACGAGCAGTTCCTCGTTCAGAAAAACGTGTATTATGGGGGCAATCGGAAAAAGAGAATATGCATTGTTACCGGAACCCACGGTGATGAACTGGAGGGGCAGCTCGTGTGTTATGAGGTGGGAAGAATCATCCAGGAGCACAGAGACTTGCTTAACGGAGAGGTGGAGATATTTCCGGCACTCAATCCATTAGGTATTGATACGATTCAGCGAGGAATACCCAATTTCGACCTGGACATGAACCGCATCTTTCCTGGCGACAAGAATGGCTCTATGGCCGAACAGACTGCCTATAGCATTTGTGAGGACCTGAAAGGGGCTGATATGGTGATCGATATACATTCTTCGAATCTCTATCTGAGGGAAACGCCTCAGGTGAGAATCAATGTATTAAACGAAAAGGGCCTAGTGCCTAGGGCACAACAGCTCAACATTGACTTTATATGGATTCATGATGCGGCAACCGTGCTGGAACAGACACTGGCGTGGGCGCTCAACTCCACCGGAACCCCTTGTCTTGTAGTGGAAATGGGGGTAGGACAAAGAATCAGCAACACCATGTGCAAGCAGCTTGTGGATGGCATTTTCAACTTGATGCACGAAATGGGTATCTGGAAAGGAACCGTAGACAGTTTGATAAAAACACCGATTGTGTGCAAGGGAGACACCGTGAGATTTCTGAATGCAGATATCTCGGGAGTTTTCCTTACCGACTTGAAATGTGGTACCGTAGTGGCGCGTGGGCAACGTATTGGACAAATCGTGGATCCACTCTCGAGCAGAGTTTACTGCGACGTGCTATCGCCTGTGGAGGGATATCTCTTCACCATACGTGCTTACCCTATTGTGTATGAAGGAAGTTTGCTGGCACGAATTTATAACATGGAACAATGAGAAAAGAAATACTATACGAAATGAGTTCGCCCTATCGTGATAATTTCCGCATACAGGGATTCAAATTCGGCGAAGGTGAAAAGTGTGTTGCTATTGTGGGACCGATGCGAGGCGACGAGATACAGCAGCAGTATGTGTGCTCGCAACTTGTAAAGGAACTGATGGAAATTGAGGCGGATGGGAAACTGAACTGCGGCAAGAGCATCTTGGTTATACCTACCTGCAACCCATTCTCCATGAACGTGAACCATCGTTTCTGGTCGATGGACTCTACGGATATCAATCGAATGTTTCCCGGTTATAATCTAGGTGAAACCACCCAGCGCATTGCTGATGCCATTTTCACACAGATAAAGGACTACGAGTTTGGAATGCAGTTGGCCAGTTTCTATATTCCTGGTGATTTCGTTCCCCATGTTAGAATGTTGCAAACAGGATTTGAGGATCGTGAGGATGCAAAACTTTTCGGTTTCCCCTTTGTTACCTATCGTAAGCCTTTGCCTTTCGATACGACACTGCTCAACTACAACTGGCAGATATGGAATTGTAAGGCTTTTTCTATCTATGCAGGTAAAACCAATGAGATAGAACTGGATACCTCACAACAGACTGTGGATGCTATATTGCGATTTATGAGCCGTATTGGTGTTTTGAACACCCGCATCCGACAAGCTGGCTATGAGAGTGTTTTACTAGACGAGGATGACCTCATCAATGTGAAAGCGCAGAGAGCGGGTATATTAAGGAGGCTTAAACATCCTGGCGAAAAGGTGGAAAAGCAGGAAACCATTGCTGAGGTGCTGGATCCCTATGACGGAAGTGTGAAGGAAAAGGTTACTGCTCCTAAGAGCGGTGTGGTATTCTTTGCTCACAACAAGCCCTTATGCTTACAGAACTCTATCTTATTCAGAATTCTTGCCTTATAGAATTTTCCACCAACACTCGAGTCTGCTCTCACGATTTGATAATGTTGCTCTATCATACTATCCTCATAACATTACAAATATGTTATTTCAAGAAAGAAAACGCAAAAACATTACATAGTACCATCTTTGATAAGAGAAGAAATCTATACAGATACATTTGGATAGATTGATATAAATTAGATAGGGTGATCATTTCTTTTGGAAATTATCACCCTATCTTTCAGTTCTCGTTATTTTTTATCTTTTTTCAAGAAGCGCTTGATGCCCTTCTCCAACCTTTCGGATGGCTCGATGATGTTATATTGTTTCCAGAAAGTTGGATCGCCAAAATACTCGTGATGGTCGAAGAGCGACTCGTGTTCGCGGAAACTGTCACGACCTTTCACTGGTTTCACGTCGTCCTTCTTTAAATCGGTTACTACCATCTCAGAGGTTACGTTGTAGCTTGACGAGAAGAATTTCTTTTTCCAGTCGCAATTAAAACTTACATCTGTTCTGATGTAGTTGAGGTAGTACAACCCGTCTTTATCGGGATTATAGTCGATCTGGATTGTAAGTTCTTTTGGCTTGAATTTTACTCCAGCAGGTTTCTTCTCCAACATAAACTCAGATGCCTTATGCCGGTCGCTCATATCCAGTTTCAAGTCGATATGGCGGATAGTGAAGGTATTCACGTCGATGTAGAAATCGCCGCCTAGAAGCGCCTTTGTCGACTCGTCGGGGCGGGGAGTAATTGTAACAATCACTTCATTCCTACCGTTGGTAGGGGTGAGCGAAGGTTGCATGGAATAATTGTAGTGATTCAACATTTCGGCATTAAGCAGATAGTCGCGGTTTTTCACGATGTCGAGAATGATTGGTACCAGTGGACCGCCTTGTATCTTTGCACCAAGGGTATCGGTTACTCGGGTTGAAATCAAGCGACGGGCTTTCTGGATAGCCACCCGGTCCATATTGATACCACGGTTGTAGGCCGATTTATACATATCTGTAACCGCCTCTGCCACATAGATATATCGCTTGCCCTTGCGGGTGGTCTCTCGATAGAAGCACTTGGCGAGCATCGGTTTCATATTATAGTTCTTCGGAATGTTCTCAAGTGCCATTGAGAGGATGTCCTTAGGATCAGCCACCAACAGTTCGTTGAGCATAATGGTGGTGGAATGTAAAGTTACTTTAAGCGGTTTATCGCCATTTACTTCAACAACTTCCGAGGTATATCCCAAGTGTGAAATGGTGAGACTCTCATTGGCGGAGGCTAACTTGATAAGGAAATCGCCGTCTTCATTGGTTACGGTGGCAGCACGTTCGTTGTTGGCAACAACCGAGGCTGCTGTCACTTTATTTCCATGCTCGTCGATGACATGACCTCTTACGGATACGAGTTCCTGTGCATTGGTGACAATAACCACCAGGAGCAAAAGTAATAGAGAAGTTAATTTTTTCATAAGCGTAAGTAACAAGTTGATAATATGACTAAAGTTTCCCACTTGCCATTTTACCGGCTTTCGCGAATAATCAAACATTGCAATATACTGATTGACAATCTATTAACATTT